>NZ_CP100416.1:2581591-2848873 GCF_026017845.1 Amycolatopsis mediterranei | reverse complement strand
CGCCGATAAAATCTGTGCCCGGGCCTCTTCACCTCCTGAAGGGTCCCCTCCCGGTTGCGGTTTGCCCGGGGGCGGGCCGGGGGCCGCCGCGCGCGGGGGGGGGGCGCGCCCCGCCCCGGCTGTTCATGGGGTACTGCGCCGTTCGGTACCGATCCGACCACAGCCACGGCCGAATCGACCCGTAGCAACGGTTACGTTCCGCTCGGGCGGCGGCCTACTTTTGGCCGGATCGGTACCCGGGGGGCTCAGGAGATGCCGAGCGAGGTGCACTTGGCGGCGAGGTCGCCACCGCAGATCTCGGCCGCCTTCACGTAGCCCTGGGTCACGACGGTCTTGATGTCCTTCGCCAGGATCGTCGTCGGCGTGAGCAGCACCGACTTGATGTCGCGGTTGCCCTTCGGGTCGTGCAGCGTGCCCTTGGCGATGGCGTCGGCGCCGGCCTTGTCGCCCTTGGCCAGCGCGGCGGCCAGCTTCGCGGTCGCCTCGGCCTCTTCCTTGATCGGCTTGAACACGGTCATGTACTGGTCGCCGCGCATGACCGCCATCAGGCCGTCGGCGGTGGCGTCCTGGCCGGTGACCGGGACCTTGCCGTTGAGGCCGTTCTTCTTGAGGATGGTGATGACCGCGCCGGCCAGGCCGTCGTTCGCCGCGACGACGCCGTCGACCTTGCCGCCGTTGGCGGTGAAGATCTGCTCGAACGTCGTGCCGCCGAGCTGGTTGTCCCAGTCGTTGATCGGCTGCTTCTGGATCCGCTTCAGCGTGCCCGCCGAGAACAGCGGCTCGAGGACCGAGTCCTGGCCCTTGGTGAACAGCGTGGCGTTGTTGTCGGTCGGGGCGCCCTCGATCTGGACGACACCCGCTCCGGCCTTGTCCTTCAGCGCGTCGGCCATGGCCTGACCCTGGAGCTGGCCGACCTTCTCGTTGTCGAACGAGACGTAGTACTCGGCGCTGCCGCCGAGGCTCGGGCGGTCGTAGTCGATGACCGGGATGCCCGCGGCCTTCGCCTTGGACTCGACCGCGGCACCGACGGCCGGGTCGGACGGGGCGATGATCAGGGCCTTGACGCCGGAGCTGATGAAGCCGTCGGCCAGCGTGGTGAACTTCTGGGCGTCGCCCTGGGCGTTCTGGACGTCGGCGTCGAAGCCCTGCGCCGCGAGGGCGGCCTGCAGCATCGGCTTGTCGAAGGCCTCCCAGCGAGCCGAGCTGGCGGTCTCCGGCAGGATGACGCCGACCTTGCCGTTGGCGCCACCACCGGCGGCCGGGGCGGACGAGGAAGCGGAGTTGCTCCCCGTGCCCCCGCTGTTCGAACTGTTGGTGCCACAGGCGGTCAGCGCCAGGCCGGCGCTCACCGTCGCGGCGAGGAGGGTAAGGGTTCTGCTGCGCATCCTCGTTCCTTCCGGATCCAAGCATTGGTGACGAGTGGCCGTCGGCGTGTGCTTCGGGCCCGCGGGACGGTGATCCGGGGAGGCCCGGCGCACCATCGCGCATATGTTGTGGGCGACAACATATGCCGCTGAGCGGCTGCGGGGAAGATAGCTGGATCGATTAAATGACACCAATTGGACACGGTTCGGCAACACGGGCTGAACCTCGCCCGGAAAGAGTAGATCCGCTGACGATGTGATCGCCAGCACTCACGGTAAGTTACATCGATGTTTCATGAGGGCGCCGGGTTGCTCCGGTCGTGTGCACCGAGCGCAAGCCGTGGCCGATCCACCGCTCGCCGGCGCGATTGGTCGCCGACTTGCGAAATCGGGGCGATGAGGTGCCCGGGAGGCCCATCCGGCGGGGGACCGAGGGGCAGCCCGCTCGTGACAGCGGGATACACAGCGTCACAGTCCTGGCCGTGGAGTGATCCCGCCCCGCCGGAGACGGACGGTGATCACCGGAACTTCAGCCTGCCGGGCGACAGGGCACCGGAACCGGCCGACCTCACCAGGACCGCAGCGTGACGATCCGCTCTTCGAGCTGCTCGACGGTCGCCATGGCGGTCACCGGGCCGCCGCAGACCCGCCGCAGCTCGTTGTGGATCGCGCCGTGCGGCTTCTTCGTCCGGTGGTGGTACATCCCCACCAGCGCGTTCAGCTCCTTGCGCAACGCACCGAGCCGCTCGCTGACCGACTGCGGGCGGGCCGTCGGCGGCGGGGCTTCCTCCTTGGCCGGCTTGCGGCGCTTCTCGTCGGCGATCTGCTCTTCCTGCCGCTTCCGCAGCAGCGCCCGCACCTGGTCCGGCTCCAGCAGTCCCGGCAAGCCCAGGTACTCCTGCTCTTCGTCCGAGCCGGAGAACACCGCCGTGCCGAACGAGTTGCCGTCGTAGATGACCTGGTCGAGCTCGGCCGAGGCGCCCAGCGAGGTGAACGCCTTCTCCTCCTCGCCCGGCTCGTCCTCGGTGCGGTTGGCCTGGGCCAGGAGCTCGTCCTCCCAGCCTTCCTTCTCCCGGTGCGGCTTGCCGAGCACGTGGTCGCGCTGGGCCTCCAGCTCGCTGGCCAGCTCCAGCAGCACCGGCACCGACGGCAGGAACACGCTCGCCGTCTCGCCCTTCTTGCGCGCCCGCACGTACCGGCCGATCGCCTGGGCGAAGAACAACGGGGTCGACGCGCTCGTCGCGTACACGCCCACCGCCAGCCGCGGGACGTCGACGCCTTCGGAGACCATCCGGACCGCCACGATCCAGCGCTCGTTCGTCTCCGAGAACTCCTTGATCCGCCCCGAGGCCTTCGGGTCGTCCGACAGGACCAGCGTCGGCATCTCCCCGGAGAGGCGTTCCAGGATCTTCGCGTACGCCCGCGCCGACTCCTGGTCGGTCGCGATCACCAGGCCACCGGCGTCCGGGACGCTCTGGCGGACCTGCGACAGCCGCGTGTCGGCGGCCTGCAGCACCGCCGGGATCCACTCGCCCGCCGGGTCGAGCGCCGTGCGCCAGGCCCGGGCGTTCTGCTCCGCGGTCAGCGGCTCGCCGAGCCGGGCGGTGAACTCCTCCCCCGCGCTCGTGCGCCAGGAGGCCTCGCCCGAATACGCCAGGAAGACGACCGGCCGGACCACGCCGTCGGCCAGCGCGTCCGCGTAGCCGTACGAATGGTCGGCCTTGCTGCGCTGGAAGCCGCCCGCGTCCGGCTCGTACGTCACGAACGGGATGGCCGAGTCGTCGGACCGGAACGGGGTGCCGGTCAGCGACAGCCGCCGCACGGCCGGGGTGAACGCCTCGCGGATCGCGTCGCCCCAGGACTTCGCGTCGCCGCCGTGGTGGATCTCGTCGAGGATGACCAGCGTCTTGCGGTTCTCCGTGCGCACCCGGTGCAGCGTCGGGTGCGCCGCGACCTGCGCGTACGTCAGCGCGACGCCGTTGTAGTCGGACGAGGTGACGCCGGTGGTGTTGCGGAAGTTCGAGTCGATGGCGATGCCGGCCGCCGCGGCCGAGGCCGCCCACTGGTGCTTGAGGTGCTCGGTCGGGGTGACGATGGTGACCGCTTCGATCGTGCGGTCGCTGAGCAGCTCCGCGGCGATCCGCAGGCCGAACACCGTCTTGCCGGCCCCCGGCGTCGCCACCGCGAGGAAGTCCTTGGGCTTGCGCGTCAGGTACTTGGTGAGCGCCCGCCGCTGCCACGCCCGCAGCGGGCGCGCGGTCGAGTCCTTCTCCGCGGGAGGCGCCCCGAGCTGCGTCTCCGTCATCGCCGGTCCTCCCCCTCGCTCAACTGCCTCGACTGCCTCAAGTGCTGTGACGTGCGAAAACCCTCACTGTGGTACCGACTTCTGCGGCATTGACCGGTCGGCGACTGCGGTGAGGGCACTGGGGCGAGTCTACCGGCCGGGTCCGACAGTTCCCGGCACCGGCACGGGTGACGTTCGCCGACACGCCCGGCCGCAGGGGGTGTGACGAGCCAAATCAGCACGGATGGACCATGCTGGACACGTCATGGGTGAGGTGCAGCCGTCCGCAGCGACGAAGGTGGCCCGCAAGGGGCCGTGGCGGCTCGTCACGCGCACGTTCGCCAAGGCCTGGGAAGGCAACATCTTCTCCGAGGCCGCCGAGGCGGCCTTCTGGCAGACGCTGTCGCTGCCGCCGCTGCTGCTCGGCCTGCTGGGCAGCCTGGGCTTCGTCGGCGAGTGGTTCGGGCAGGACGTGGTCGCCGCGGTGCACGACCGGATCATCGGCTTCTGCCGGACGGTCTTCAGCGCCAACGCCGTGCACGACATCATCGAACCGACCGTGAACAGCATCCTCACCGTCGGCAAGGGCGAGATCGTGTCGGTCGGTTTCCTCATCTCGCTCTGGGCGGGTTCGTCGGCGATGTCGTCGTTCGTGGACGCGATCACCGTCGCCCACGACCAGTACGGCGTCCGCAACGACGTCTGGCAGCGGATCTTCGCGCTCCTGCTCTACCTGTGCGGCCTGGTGATCCTGGTGGTCGGGCTGCCGCTGCTGGCGATCGGCCCGGACCTGCTGCCGGAGTTCTTCCCGACCGCGTGGCGCCCGACCGTGACGTCGTGGGTGAGCGCGCTGTACTTCCCGGCCCTCGGGGCGATGATCACCCTCGCGCTGACCACGTTGTACAAGCTCGCGCTGCCGCGGAAGCTGCCGTGGCACCGCGGGCTGCCGGGCGCGGTGCTCGCCATGGTCGTGTTCCTGCTCTCCTCGGTCGGCCTGCGCGTCTACCTGAACTGGATCACCAAGACCGGCTACACCTACGGCGCGCTGGCCGCGCCGATCGCGTTCCTGCTGCTGATGTTCTTCATCGGGCTGGCCGTGGTCGGCGGCGCGTACTTCAACAGCGCGATCCAGGAACTGTGGCCGGCCAAGGCGACGCGGCGGCAGCGGCGCAAGTGGCGGCGGCTCGAGATGGAACGCGCCTCCGAGCGGCTGCGCACGGAGGAGGGCCGCAAGCTGTGGGACCGCTCGACCACGCCGCTGCGGCGCCCGCACGCCGAAGACGTCACCGACAACGGTCACGAGGCGTCCGAGGCGTCCGAAGAGGACGGCTCGTCACCGAGCGCGCCGGAACCGGCACCCAGCGCAGCTCGGGGTCGCGGGTCCACCGAAGGGACGACCCGGAATCCACCCTCAGACTGAGTCGTTCTCAGCAACGACGTGAAAGGCTCAGCGCGCCGTTGACGCCGGCGGGGGCCACTGTGCCTTCTACGTCATTCTCTAGGGGGTTTTCACGTCATGTCCGTGCTGGCCAGACTGAGCCTGCGCAACCGGAGCCTGATCGGCCTGCTCGCGCTGGTCATCGTCGGCTTCGGTGCCTTCGCGCTGCCGCAGCTCAAACAACAGCTGTTCCCGTCCCTGCAGTTCCCGCAGGCGCAGATCGTCACCGCGTACCCGGGGGCGTCGCCGGACGCGGTCGACCGGCAGGTCTCCGAGCCGCTGGAAGGCGGGCTCCAGGGGCTGAAGGGCCTCGAGCAGGTCACTTCGACGTCGTCGGACGGGGTTTCGCGGGTCGTCGCGCAGTTCGAGTTCGGCACGGACATCGACGCCGCCGTCTCGCAGATCCAGCAGGTGGTGAACCAGGTCCGGGCGCGGCTGCCGCAGAACAGCGAGCCCGCCGTGTCCGCGGGCAGCACCGACGACCTGCCGGTGGCGCTGGTCGCCGCGGGCACCACCGGGGACCCGCAGGCGCTCGCGCCCGCGCTGACCGACCAGGTCGCACCGGAGCTGCGGAAGATCGAGGGCGTCCGCACCGTCACCGTCACCGGCGTGCGCCAGCCGCGCGTCACCATCACGCTCGACTACGCGAAGCTCGCCGCGGCGGGTGTCGACCCGTCGTCGATCGCGACCACGCTGCAGACGGCGGGGGCCGCGGTACCGGCGGGGACGCTGACCGAAAACGGCAAGACGCTGTCGGTGCAGGTCGGCGGCGGCCAGACCACTGTGGACAGTCTGCGCAACCTCTACCTGACCCCGAGTGCCACCGCGCGGGCGGGCGCCCCGGCCCGGGGTCCGGTGAAGCTGGGTGACGTCGCCGACGTCCAGGCCGGGTTCGCGCCGCCGACGTCGATCACGCGCACCAACGGCAAGCCGAGCCTCGGCCTCTCGATCACCATGGTGGAGAACGGGAACGCCGTCGCGATCTCCCAGGCGGTCCGGGACAAGCTGCCGGATCTGGCGAAGAAGACCGGCGCCGAGATGAGCGTCGTGTTCGACCAGGGCACCCCGGTGAAGGACGCGATCAGCGGCCTGACCACCGAAGGCCTGCTGGGGCTGGCGTTCGCCGTGCTCGTCATCCTGCTGTTCCTGCTGTCGGTGCGCTCGACGCTGGTGACCGCGGTGTCGATCCCGCTGTCGGTGGTCGTCGCGCTGCTGGCGCTGTGGACCGGCGACCTGTCGCTCAACCTGCTCACCCTCGGCGCGCTGACCATCGCGATCGGCCGGGTGGTCGACGACTCGATCGTCGTGCTGGAGAACATCAAACGACATCTCGCTTACGGCGAGGAGAAGCAGCGCGCGGTGCTCGACGGCGTCCGCGAGGTGGCCGGCGCGGTCACTTCGTCCACGCTGACGACCGTCGCGGTGTTCCTGCCGATCGCGTTCGTCGGCGGGTTCGTCGGCGAGCTGTTCTCGCCCTTCGCGATCACCGTGACGGTGGCGCTGCTGGCCTCGCTGCTCGTGTCGCTGACCGTGGTTCCCGTACTCGCGTTCTGGTTCCTGAAGCCACCGGCCGTCCCGGCGGACGCCGTCGAGGCCGAGCGGGCGCGCGAAGCCGCCGTCGAGAAGGAGCGCCGCAGCCTCCTGCAGCGCGCCTACCTGCCGGTGATCCGGTTCGCGACGCGGCGGCGGCTGACGGTCGTGCTGCTGGCCCTGCTGATCTTCGCCGGCACGGTCGGGCTCGCGACGCGGCTCAACACCAACTTCCTCGACCAGTCCGGCGGCACCACGCTGAACATGACGCAGAAGCTGCCCGCGGGCACCAGCGTCGACGCCAAGGAGAAGGCGGCCACGGCGGTTGAGCAGGCTCTCGCGGCCGAGCCCGCGGTGCGGACCTACCAGGTCAGCATCGGCGGCGGCGGGACGTTCGGCTTCGGCGGCGGGACCAACACGGGCATCTCGGTCACCGTCGCGAAGGACACCGACCTCGACGCCCTGTCGGACCGGCTGCGGTCGAAGCTGACTTCGCGCCCGGAGCTGGGCGAGATCAAGATCGGCGCGGACGCGTCCGGGTTCAACTCCGACCAGGTCTCGGTGACGGTGACCGCGCCGTCGGAGGCCGCGCTGAAGCCGGCGTCCGACCAGGTGGCGCAGGCACTGCGCGGGGTGTCCGGGCTGACCGAGGTTTCGAGCGACCTGAGCGTCGGCTCGCCGCGGGTGCAGGTCGAGGTGGACGACGCCGCGGCCGCGGCGCGCGGGCTGTCGGCGAGCACCATCGGGCAGATCGCCAACCAGGCGATCGCCGGGCGCACCGTGACGCAGCTGCCGGTCGACGGGCAGCGCACGGACGTCGTGCTGCGCGCCGGAACGGCCCCGGTCACGGTCGACCAGGTGAAGGGCCTGCCGATCCCGGGCCCGGGCGGCGTCGTCCGGCTCGACGAGGTGGCCAAGGTGTCCACTGTGGACGGCCCGGCGTCGGTGCACCGCACCGGCGGCGACCTGAGCACCACGGTGACCGCGAAGAACACCGGTGCCGACCTGACCAAGACCACCGCGGACATCAAGTCCAAACTGGACGGTCTGACGTTCACCGGCGGGGCGGCCTACTCACTCGGCGGCGTCAGCCAGGATCAGCAGGACGCGTTCTCGAACCTGTTCCTGGCGCTGCTCGCGGCCATCGCGATCGTGTTCCTGATCATGGTGGCGACGTTCCGGAGCCTGATCCAGCCGCTGATCCTGCTCGTGTCGATCCCGTTCGCGGCGACCGGCGCGATCGGGCTGCTGCTGGCCACCGGCACCGCGCTCGGCCTGCCGTCGCTGATCGGCATGCTGATGCTGGTCGGCATCGTCGTGACCAACGCGATCGTGCTGATCGACCTGATCAACCAGTACCGCGCCGAGGGGATGAGCGTCGCCGACGCCGTCACCGAAGGCGGCCGGCGCCGGCTGCGGCCGATCCTGATGACCGCGGCGGCGACGATCTTCGCGCTGGTCCCGATGGCGCTGGGCATCACCGGCCAGGGCGGGTTCATCGGCCAGCCCCTGGCCATCGTGGTGATCGGCGGCCTGGTCAGCTCGACGCTGCTGACCCTGGTCCTGGTCCCGACCCTCTACACGATGGTCGAGACCCGCAAGGAACGCCGCAAGGCCCGCCGCGAAGCCCGCCGCACCCCGGCCCAGGCCCCGGAATCGGAGTCCCTGGACCCCGCCCCGACCGCCTGAACGGACGACACGCGTACCTGGGCGGACGACACGCGTACGCAGATGGACGACACGCCGGACCATCCCAGGTCCGGCGTGTCGTCCGTTCGGATACGCATGTTCGCCGTCTGGGTACGCGTGTTCGCCGTTACTGGCGGAAGCGGTAGGTCTTGCTGTCCCAGAGGATGCAGATGCTCGGGGCCATGACCACCACGCGGAGGGTGTTGTCGCGCTCGTCGAAGTCGAGGCCCTCGACCTCGAACGTTCCGCTGCAGCCGCTGCGGAGCGGGAGCTGGCCGAGTGAGGTGACGTGGGCGGTGACGTCCGAACCGGAGAGCGGGCCGGCCAGGTCGACCTGCAGCAGCGGCTTCGTGGTGCCGAAGAGGCTGCCGTCCGGGTCGTCGGACGCGCAGAGCAGGCGGGTCGCGGTCTGGAAGTCGCAGCCCTGGACGTCGCGGACCGGGTGGTCGAGGCGGATCGCCGCCGCGTACGGCAGGTTCTGCGCCGGGTTCGTCGCCACCACGCCGGGCATCGGGTGCACCAGGAGCCGGTCCATCGTGCCCCACTCCCCCGCCACCAGCCAGCGCGCGTCGGGCGACACCGCGGCGAAGGAGTTGTTGTTCGCTTCCCACGACTCGAGGTTGTGCTGGTAGTTCGCCCACGAGCCGTCCGGGGCCTGGACGCGGAAGAGCTTCGCGCCGCGGTCGTCACGCTGGTAGGGCTCGACGTACCAACCCTGGGCCGAGCCAGGGTCGCCGACGTGGTTCCAGCCCTGCGAGTTCAGGTCGGCCGGGATCGTGCCGACCCCGGTGTAGCGGATCGTGGTGCCCGAGGGGCGCACGATGGTGGCGAGGCCCTGGCTCTCGTCGAGGGCGCGGGCGTTGTCGGAGCCGACCTCCGTCCAGCCGGTGACCGCCTGGGCCAGCGCGGGCGAGACCACGGCGAGCAGGGCGACGAGGGTGAGCACAATCCCGGTTCTGCGCATGTGCGACTCCGGTGGGTGAGGGAACCTGGCACGGAGGATTTACCAGCACTCCCGCACCCGGCACACCCGCCGAATGAAGGTTTTTCACGTTTGTTCGGCTATCTGTCCGTTTCCGGCAGTGCCGAATCAAGACGCCAGAAAGCCCCGGCGGGCTCACCCGCCGGGGTTCAGGCCGGGCTCACTTACCCGGACGGAGACTGTCGTAGATCTCCTTGCAGGCCGGGCAGACCGGCGACCCGGGCTTCGGCGACTTCGTCACCGGGAAGACCTCGCCGCACAGCGCCACCACGTGAGTGCCCATGACCGCGCTCTCGGCGATCTTGTTCTTCTTCACGTAGTGGAACATCTTCGGGGTGTCGTCGTCGGTGGTGTCCGTGCCCTCGGGCGTGGTTTCCGGCTTCGTCAGCGTCTCGGTGCTCACCCGTCCCATTGTGCCCGAGTCCCGCCGAACCTCCCGCGATCGGCCCCCCGGCCTGGCAGGATCGGCCGCATGTTCCAGAAGGTGCTCGCCACGTTCGGCTCGGGCGGGGCGCGGATCGACGCCCGCCTGCTGGACTCCACCGCCGCCCCCGGCCGCCCGCTGCGCGGCGAGGTGCTGCTGCTCGGCGGCGAGGTCGACCAGGAGATCAAGGGGCTCGCCGTGACGCTGCTGGCCCGCGTCGGGGTGCCCGGCGACCGGACCGAAGACCTCCCGTTCGAGACCCGGCAGCTGGTCGGCGGCGAAGTCATCCGGGCCGGGCAGCAGATCCGGGTGCCGTTCGAGGTGCCGCTGCCCTGGGAGACGCCGGTGACCAGCGTCTACGCCAAGCCGCTGGCCGGCATGGCCGTCGGCGTCCGGGCCGAGCTCGACCTGGCCGCCGCGGTCAGCGACCCGTTCGACGCCGACGCCGTCGCGATCGAGCCGCTCCCGGCGCAGAAGCGGATCCTCGACGCGCTGAGCCGGCTCGGCTTCACCTTCCGCGAAGCGGTTCTCGAGCAGGGCCGGGTCGACGGCGCCCGCCAGCAGCTGCCGTTCTTCCAGGAGATCCGCTTCACGCCTTCACCGCGCTTCGCCGGCGTCTTCTCGCAGGTCGCGGTCACCTTCCTGACGTCGGCCGAGCGCACCGACGTCGTGCTGGAGGTCACCAAGCGGGTCCGCGTGAGCAAGACCGGCGGCTTCGGCGGCCGCGGCCAGGACTTCCTCGGGATGTTCACCGTGCAGCCGGACGTGCGGTGGGAGCAGCAGCTCGAGGACTGGCTCGACCAGGTGGCGCGCCCGCGCGGGATCTTCGACTGATGCAGTGGCCCGACGCGGTCGCCGCGCTCGGCGGCACGTCCGCTGCCTGGCCGCGGCTCGAAGCCCGGTACGCCGAGCCCCACCGCCGCTACCACACGCTCACCCACGCGGCCGCCGTCGCGCGCGACTCCGCCTGGCTGGCGGACGGCCTCGCGGAAACCGACCGCGCGATCCTCGCCATCGCGGCCTGGACGCACGACGTCGTCTACGACGCGAAGCCCGGCGAAGACGAACGCGCCAGCGCCGCCTGGGCCCGCAAAGCCCTCGACGGAGTGGCCGAAGCGCATGTCGAGCGCGTCGAAGGCCTGATCCTCGCCACGATCGGGCACGACGCACCGCCGGACGACCTGCTGGCCACCGCCCTCCTCGACGCCGATCTCGCCATCCTCGGAGCGTCCGAAGCGCAGTACGCGGTGTACGCCCGCGGAGTGCGCGAGGAGTACGCGAAGTACCCCGACGACGTCTGGCGCGAAGGGCGCATCGCCGTCCTCGAGCGCATGCTGTCCCGGCCGCTCTACCGCAGTGAAACCGCACGGACACGCTGGGCGAGCGCCGCCGAAAAGAACCTGACCGCCGAGCTGACCCACTGGCGCCGCGCGCGGGGCGATCACCGATGATGGTCTCTCGTGACTACCGCACTCTCGCTGCACGAAGAGGTCGCCTCGGCGCTGCGTGACGGGCACCCCGTCGTCGCGCTGGAGAGCACCATCCTGTCCCACGGCCTGCCGCCGGGCCGCAACCTCGACGTCGCCCGCCGTCTCGAAGGCGTGGTCCGCGACGGCGGCGCCGTCCCGGCCACGATCGCGGTGCTCGACGGGCGGGTCGTCGTCGGCCTCTCCCCCGCCGAGCTCGAGCGCGTCTGCGCCCCGGACGCCGGGCTGGACAAGCTTTCGCTGCGCGACCTCGGCCCGGCCGTCGGCCTCGGCCGCTCAGGCGCGACGACCGTGGCGAGCACGTCGGCGCTGGCCGCGGCGGCCGGGATCGGGATGTTCGCCACCGGCGGGCTCGGCGGCGTGCACGTCGGCGCCGCGCAGAGCTGGGACGTCTCGGCGGACCTCGGCGTGCTGGCGAAGGTGCCCACCGTGGTCGTCTGCTCCGGGGTGAAGTCGGTGCTCGACATCCCGGCCACCCTCGAGGTCCTCGAGACGAACTCGGTGCCGGTGCTGGGCTACCGCACCGACGACTTCCCGGCGTTCTACCTGCGCTCGTCGGGCCACCCGGTCGGCTGGCGGGTCGACGACCCGAAGCGGGCCGCCGCCGTGATCGACGCGCACCGCGCCTACGCGAAGTCCGGTGTCCTGCTGGCAAACCCGATCCCGGAAGCGTCCGAAATGGACAAAGAACTGCACGACCGGCTGCTCGCCGAGGGCCTCGCGCTCGTCGAAGAGCGGGACGTGCACGGCGCGGACGTCACGCCGGTGCTGCTGGAACACTTCCACACCGCGAGCGGCGGCGTGAGCATCGACGCGAACGAAGCGCTGGTGCTGAACAACGCCAAGCTGGCCGCCGAGGTCGCGGTGGCGCTGGTATGAGTGGGATCGTGGTGGTCGGCGACGCGGCCCTCGACGTGATCGCGCGGCACGACAAGCCGTTGCCGCACGGCGGCGACGCCCGCGCGAAGATCCGGTTCACCGGCGGCGGCGCCGGCGCCAACACGGCGCTGTGGCTGCGGCACCTCGGCGCGGAGACGACGCTGCTCGCCCGGATCGGCGACGACCCGGGTGGGCGGCTCATCCGGGCCGAACTGGAGGCGGCGGGCGTGCGGTGCGCGTTCTCCGTCGACCCCGAGGCGCCGACCTGCTGCGTCGTCGTCATGGTCGACGGGTCCGGGCAGCGCAGCATGCTGGCCGATCGCGGTGCGAACCAGCGCTTCGCGCCCGAGGACGTCACCCCGGAGGCGCTGTCCGGGGCGAGCCACCTGCACCTGTCCGGCTACGTGCTGCTCGACCCGCCGTCGCGCGCCGCCGGTCTCGCCGCACTGGCCGCGGCGAAGGAGGCGGGGTTGACGACGTCGGTCGACCCGCAAGCCGCCGCGCACATCACCGACCCGGCCGCGTTCTTGGCCGACGTCCGCGGGATCGACCTGCTGATGCCGAACACCGAAGAGCTGGTCGCGCTGACCGGTTCGGCCGACCCGGCGTCGGCGAAGGAACTGCTCGGCACGGTCGGCGCGGTGGTCGTCACCGCCGGGCTGGCGGGGGCCAGCTGGGTCGACGCGGGCGGCGTCACGAGCGTGCCCGCGGTCGAGGCGGACTGCGTCGACTCGACCGGCGCGGGCGACGCCTTCGACGCGGGCGTGCTCACCGGCTGGCTGGCCGGGGAGTCCACTGTGGACGTCCTGCGGCACGGGACGCGGCTGGGTGCGCTCGCCGTCGGGAAGGTGGGCCCCCAGCCGATCTGACGCAGCCGGGCTGAGCCTCAGCCGTCGATGACGCGGTGGGTGGTGCTTTCGATCGCCTTCGCCTCGGGCTGGTAGGTCGAGACGTGCTCGGACTTGCGGGGCGGGCGGTCGTTGGCGATCAGCACCGCGATCCACGGCAGCGGCACCGAGATCGCCAGGAAGCCCAGCGCCAGCCACCACACGTGGTAGGTCAGCCCGGCCGCGATCAGGCACGGGATGCGGCAGACCATCATGATCACGTACTTGCGTTTGCGCGTGGCGAGCTGCTGTTCGTACGACGGGGCCGCCCCGGTGATCAGCACCGGGTCCGAGTCGTTGGCGGGCATGGTCACTGCACCACCTCCGCTGTCCATCGTCCCACTTGCGCGGTTCATCCGACACCGGGGTTACGCATCTTGCCCGGAAGTCATTGGGGGGTCCAGGGGGGCTTGCCCCCCGGCTGGGGTTTGGGGCTCGGCCCCAAAGAGCTCAGAGCGGCCACGACGAGGGTTTCGATGCCGGTGCGCAGCGTCGGGTGCAGCACCGGGGCGAAGCGCGGCGAGTGGTTGGACGGGATGTCGCGCTCGAACCGGCCGTCGGTCATCGCGGTGATCACCGTCTGCGGGTCGTAGCCGCCGACCAGCCAGAACACCGAGGGCACGCCGGCCGCGCGGCCGAACTCGCTGAAGTCCTCGCTGCCGGTGACCAGCGGGGCGGGCAGCACGATGTCGGCGCCGAAGCGGGCCCGGAAGAGCTCGGTGAGCGCCTCGTTGGCGGCTTCGTCGTTTTCGGTGATCGGGTACGCGCCGGTCCGTTCGATGTCCGGCGGCTTCGGCGCCCCGGCCGTGGCCGCCTCGCCGTGGACGATCCGCTCGACCGCGGCCAGCACCCGCTCGCGCACGGCCTGGTCGAAGGACCGGACGTTGACCTCCAGCACGGCGTCGTCGGCGATCACGTTGCTCGCGGTGCCCACGTGCAGCGAACCGACCGTGACCACGGCCGATTCGGTGGCGGCGATCTCGCGCGACACGATCGTCTGCAGCTTGAGCACCACGGAAGCGGCCAGCACGGCCGGGTCGACGGTGGTCTCCGGGCGCGAGCCGTGCCCGCCGCGGCCGTGGAGGGTGACGCGCAGCGTGTCGGTGGCGGCCATGATCACGCCGGGCCGGGTGAGCACCCAGCCGGCCGGGCCGGGGACCAGGTGCTGCCCGAACACGACGTCGGGCTTGCCCGCGATGTCGAACAGGCCGTCGCGGACCATCGCCACGGCCCCGCCCGCGCCCTCCTCCCCCGGCTGGAACACCACCAGCAGCGTGCCGGCCCAGGTGTCGCGGCCCTTCGCGAGCAGCGCGGCGGCGCCGGCGAGCCAGGTGGCGTGCATGTCGTGCCCGCAGGCGTGCATGACGGGGACGTCGTTGCCGTGCTCGTCGGTGCCGCGGGCCGTGCTGGCGTAGGACAGCCCGGTCTTCTCCTCGACCGGCAGCGCGTCGATGTCGGCGCGCAGCAGCACGGTGGGCCCCTCGCCGTTGCGCAGCACGCCCAGCACGCCGGTGCCGGCGATGCCGGTGTGCACCTCGTAGCCGTCACCCTCCAGCCGCCGGGCCAGCTCCGCCGCCGTCCGGGTCTCGGCGAAGGACAGCTCCGGGTGCCGGTGGAGGTCGATGTACAGCGCTTCCAGTTCGGGCAGCGCCGCGTCGAGCGGGGCGAGGACGCGTTCAAGGGTCACGGGGGCCATCGTGGCAGCATTACCCACCGTGAGCACGCGAAGTGGATTGTCCGACCTGTCCGACGACGTCTGCGCGCGGCTGCGCGAGGCCTTCCGGCGCACCGCCTACGACGCCGACGGGGTGGTGGCCGCCCTCGGCGGGGCCGCGCACGCGGCGCTGGGCCGCGGCGAGCCGGTGCCCGCCGAACGCGCGAGCCGGGACGCGGGCGACCTCGGCACGCTGATCCGGCTGTTCCTGCTGGGCGGCACCGAGCCGGAGACCGCCGTCAAGGCCGCCTTCGCGCCGCTCGCGCCCGAGGACGCCGTCTCCGCCGGCGTGCTGTCGGCGGCCGACGGCGGCTACCGGGCCGCGCTGGACATCCGGCCGCACGGCGACGAAGAGGGTTCCTGGTGGGTCGTGTCCGACCTCGACGCCGACGTGCTCGGCACCACCGTGCCCGAGGACCACGTGCTCGGCGTCGGTCACGCGTCGCTGTCGCTGATCCGCGCGACGAGCCGCCGCCCGGTCGGCACGCTGCTCGACCTGGGCACCGGCAACGGCGTGCAGGCGCTGCACGCCACCCGGCACGCCGAGCGCGTCACCGCGACCGACGTCTCCGCGCGGGCCCTCGCCCTGGCCGCGGCGACCTTCCGGCTGAACGAGCTGGACGTCGAACTCGTCCGCGGGGAGTGGTTCGCACCGGTCGCGCGGCGGAAGTTCGACCAGGTCGTCTGCAATCCGCCGTTCGTGGTGGGCCCGGCCCGCGTCGACTACACCTACCGCGACTCCGGGCTGGCCGGCGACGACGCGAGCGCGCTGGTCGTGCGCCAGCTGCCGGGTTTCCTGAACGACGGCGGCACCGGGCACCTGCTCGCGTCCTGGCTGCACACCTCCCGCGAGGACTGGGCCGACCGGGTGAGCCGCTGGCTGCCCGCGGAGACCGACGCGTGGTTCGTCCAGCGGGACGTCGCCGATCCGGCGCTCTACGTCGGCACGTGGCTGCGGGACGCGGGTCTCGACCCGCGCTCGCCCGAGGGCCGGGCGAAGGCGGCGGCGTGGCTCGACTGGTTCGCCGCCAACGACGTCCGGGGCATCGGGTTCGGGTTCGTCACACTGCGGCGGGCGTCCGGGCGGACCCCCACCGTCGTCTGCGAGGACCTGCGGCAGGCCTACGACGACCCGCTGGGCCCGGAAGCGGCGGGCTGGCTGGACCGGGTGCACTGGCTGCGCGAATCGGGTGATTCGCTGCTCGATGTCCGGTTCGTGGTGCCCGACGCGGTTTTGCTCGAAAGCGTCGAGGAACCCGGTGACGAAGGCTGGGCGACGACCGTCCGGCGGCTGCACCGCACCGACGGGCCGGGCTGGCAGCACGAGGTCGACGAGCTGGCGACCCGGCTGCTCGCGGGCTGCCGCGGTGCGCTGCCGCTGGAGGACCTGATCGAGCTCCTCGCGGCCGCGCAAGGCCTGTCCTCGACGGAGCTGGCGGCCGCCGCGCTGCCCGTCGTCCGGGAGCTCGTCCGGCACGGCATGCTCGTCCCGGCGGACCGGTGAGGGCGGTCGCGGCCCGCGTCACGCGGGCGGACGTGACCGTCGACGGCGCGGTCGCCGGGGCGATCACCGAGCCGGGTTTGCTTGTGCTGCTGGGAATTCACGTCGGCGACGACGCCGCGAAGGCCGCCACGATGGCTCGCAAACTGCACGAACTGCGGGTGCTGCGCGACGAGGAATCATGCGCCACGGCGAATGCCCCGCTGCTCGTGGTGAGCCAGTTCACGCTCTACGGCGACACGAAGAAAGGGCGGCGGCCGTCGTGGACGCAGGCCGCCCGGCCGGAGGTCGCGGAGCCGTTGGTGGACGCCGTCGTGGCCGAGCTGCGCGGTCGCGGGGCCACGGTGGCGACGGGCCGTTTCGGGGCCATGATGGCGGTCTCCAGCGTGAACGACGGTCCGTTCACGGTTCTCGTAGAGGTCTAGACCATCCAGAAAAGACACTGCGGCGCGCAGCGCCTCCGTTGCGGGTGGCGGCGGGGGCATGGATGGACCGGTTCAGTTTCTGACCGGATTCATATGGAATTCTCAGGTTCCCCGGTCACGGAACGTTCTCAGCAAAAGCTCAGCATTGGTTCAGCAACCGGATCGCTCCCGCATCCGTCTTCTCCTATGACGAGCCGGGAACGTTTTGGGAACCCGGAGCGTTGTGCCAGATGTCCAGCCAAGCCGGCCGGACCGGCGTACCGGGATCCACAGGCCCCGATGCGCGGGTACGCACCCGGTGGACGACCGCAGCAGCACGTTCAGCCCGTGACCGGGGAGGCAGAATGTCAGTCCAGACTCTCGAACGCGAGTCGCGCGGGATTCGCGAGCGTATCCCGGCTCAGACGACCGAGGAGCCGTCGATGAGCCTGGGGGCGCTCACCGACGCCGACCTCGACGCCCAGAGCCCCGCCGCCGACCTCGTGCGTGTCTACCTCAACGGTATCGGCAAGACGGCCCTGCTGTCCGCGGCCGACGAGGTCGAGCTGGCCAAGCGCATCGAAGCCGGCGTGTTCGCCCAGCACATGCTGGACACCGGGGAGAACCTCACCACCAAGCGCCGCACCGAGCTGGCCGCGCTGGTCCGCGACGGCCACGTGGCCAAGAACCACCTGCTGGAGGCCAACCTCCGCCTCGTGGTCTCGCTCGCCAAGCGCTACACCGGCCGGGGCATGCCGCTGCTGGACCTGATCCAGGAGGGGAACCTGGGTCTGATCCGCGCGGTGGAGAAGTTCGACTACTCCAAGGGGTTCAAGTTCTCGACCTACGCCACCTGGTGGATCCGGCAGGCCATCACCCGGGGCATGGCCGACCAGGGCCGCACCATCCGGCTGCCTGTCCACCTGGTGGAACAGGTCAACAAGCTGGCCCGCATCAAGCGCGACCTGCACCAGCAGCTCGGCCGCGACGCGACGCACGAGGAGCTGGCGGCCGAGTCGGGCATCCCGGCGCACAAGATCTCGGACCTGCTCGACCACTCGCGTGACCCGGTAAGCCTGGACATGCCGGTCGGCACCGAGGAGGACGCCCCGCTGGGCGACTTCATCGAGGACTCCGAGGCCACCGACGCCGAGAGCGCCGTGATCTCGGGCCTGCTGCAGGACGACCTGCGCCGTGTCCTGGCGACGCTGGACGACCGCGAGCAGCACGTGATCCGCCTGCGCTACGGCCTCGACGACGGCCAGCCGCGCACGCTCGACCAGATCGGCAAGCACTTCGGGCTGTCCCGCGAGCGCGTCCGCCAGATCGAGCGCGAGGTCATGTCGAAGCTGCGCCAGGGCGAGCGCGCGGACCGGCTCCGCGCCTACGCGAGCTGATCGGTTTCTGGTGTTCGAGGGCGGGTGCGCTGCGCACCCGCCCTCGGTCATTTGCGCAACCCGGTGACCAGGCATTCGGCCAAGCGGGAAAATTTTCCACGAAAACCGGGTTTCACCCCGCGTAGGCCGGGGTAGCAACCCTCCGCCAGCACCCGTTCGGCGGCGTTGACTTATGACCTGCGTCACGACAGCCTCGAAGTGCCGGCGCAGGCCTCGCGACCGGGTGTGCACGCATCCGGGAGCTTTCCCCGGGAGGTCGGGTCCGTCGGGGTGGACCCGGCCTCCCGACCAGCTTCCCCCCAGCTGCAGTGAATGACTCATTCCTGGCGTCGGACGCCAGGAATGAGTCATTCACTGCGCGCTTGCGACCGATCGGCTCGCCGGCCGACCACCCAGACCTCCCCCCACCACCCAGACCTCCCCCACCACCGCGATCCGAAGCCAGAACGCGGACGGTGGCGTCGGGTCAAGGCACGCTTTCCCGCCTTGACGCGGCGCCACCGTCCGTCGTGACAATCCGGCTTCGGGGTGGTGGGACCACGGAAGCCGCGTGGGGTGGCCCACAGTGGCCGGGTGCTTCTGTTCGGTGGCTGCCCTGCCTGCGTAGGGTGGGCGGATCCCGGAGCTGGCAAAGGAGCCTGGCAGTGCCGTCCACCACGTTTCAGCACACCGAAGTCCTCCCGCTGGGCAAGGACACCACCACCGAATACCGGTTGGTCACCGACGAGGGCGTCGAGACCGTCGAGGCCGCCGGGCGGACGTTCCTGAAGATCGCCCCGGAAGCGCTCACCACCCTCGCGCGCACCGCCATCACCGACATCCAGCACCTGTTGCGCACGTCACACCTGCAGCAGCTGCGCGCCATCGTCGATGACCCCGAAGCGAGTGGCAACGACCGGTTCGTCGCCATGGACCTGCTGCGCAACGCCGCCATCTCCGCCGGTGGCGTCCTCCCCATGTGCCAGGACACCGGGACCGCCATCGTCATCGGCAAGCGCGGCGAAGGGGTGCTCACCGGCGGTGACGACGAGCGCGCCCTCTCGCGGGGCATCTTCGACGCCTACCAGCAGCTGAACCTGCGGTACTCGCAGATGGCGCCGGTCAACTTCTGGGACGAGCGCAACACCGGGACCAACCTGCCCGCGCAGATCGAGCTCTACCACAAAGACGGCCAAGCGGACCCGGCCTACGAGTTCCTCTTCATGGCCAAGGGCGGCGGCAGCGCCAACAAGACGTTCCTCTACCAGGAGACCAAGGCTGTCCTGAACCCGAAGCGGCTCGCGCGCTTCCTCGACGAGAAGCTGCGCAGCCTCGGCACCGCCGCCTGCCCGCCCTACCACCTCGCGATCGTCGTCGGCGGGATGTCCGCCGAGTTCAACCTGAAGGTCGCGAAGCTCGCCTCGGCGCGCTACCTCGACACCCTGCCGCAGGAGGGCTCCGACCTCGGCCACGCCTTCCGCGACCCGGACCTCGAGCAGCAGGTGCTGGAGATGACCCGGCAGTTCGGCATCGGCGCGCAGTTCGGCGGCAAGTACTTCTGCCACGACGTCCGCGTCATCCGGCTCCCCCGCCACGGTGCCAGTTGCCCGGTCGGCATCGCCGTCTCCTGCTCCGCCGATCGCCAGGCCAAGGCCAAGATCACCGCCGACGGGGTGTTCATCGAACAGCTCGAGCGCGACCCGGCACGCTTCCTGCCCGACGTCACCGAGGAAGACCTCTCCGACGACGTCGTCGCCGTCGACCTCAACCGGCCGATGGCCGAGATCCGCGCGCAGCTCTCGCAGCTGCCGGTCAAGACACGGCTTTCGCTCACCGGGCCGCTGGTCGTCGCGCGCGACATCGCGCACGCCAAGATCGCCGAGCGCCTCGACGCCGGTGAGGAGATGCCGGGCTACCTGAAGGACCACCCGGTCTACTACGCGGGCCCGGCGAAGACGCCCGAGGGCTACGCGTCCGGTTCGTTCGGCCCGACCACGGCCGGGCGGATGGACTCCTACGTCGAGCAGTTCCAGGCCGCCGGCGGCTCACTCGTCATGCTGGCCAAGGGAAACCGCTCGAAGCAGGTGACCTCCGCGTGCCAGGCGCACGGCGGGTTCTACCTCGGTTCGATCGGCGGCCCGGCGGCGCGGCTCGCGCAGGACTGCATCAAGAAGGTCGACGTCCTCGAGTACGCCGAGCTCGGCATGGAAGCCGTCTGGAAGATCGAGGTCGAGGACTTCCCGGCGTTCATCGTCATCGACGACAAGGGCAACGACTTCTTCGCCAGCACCGGCGATCCGGTGCTGCAGATCAGTTTCCGTTAGCACACAAGGGAAGGGGACACCGGCCCGCCGCCGGTGTCCCCTCCTCCCTCAGCCGACGCGCTCGATCCGCGCGCGCCGGATGAGGAACTTGCCGGGCTCCCGGACCTGTTCGAAGGCCGCGTTGTTGAGCAGCGTGCAGCTGCCCGACACCGAGGTCACCTCGACCGTCGTGGACTTCGAGTTGTCCAGGTTGGTCACCTTGAGCTTCGTCCCGGCCGGGAACTGGTTGCTCGACGCGGCCGGTGCGCCGGCCTCGCCCGAGAGCGTCACGGTCGAACCGGGGCACACGACCTGGCCGGTCGCCGCGCCCGCTCCGGCGGCCGGCTGCTCCTGCTTCTTCTGCTGCCCGGGCGCCTGTGCCTTGCCCGGCGCGTTGCCGGAGTTCCCCGGTGCCGCGGCGGCCTGGCCGTTGTTCGCCGCGACGTTCGCCGTGCAGCCCGCCACCTGCCGCCGCTGCTGGATCAGGTCCACCACGGCCTGCCGGTTGGTGATCCGCGCGGCCGACTGCGCGTCCGGGTTCGCCTGCTGGCCCGCGATGAAGTTCAGGTTGTTCTGCAGCGCGGTGTCGAGTCCAGCGCAGTTCTCCTTGGGCGCCTCGGCCGCGTTGCTCGCGGGACTGCTCAGTGCGATGGCGGTCGCGGTGACGCCGGCGACGCCCAGCAACGCGGCCAGTCCGACGGTCGCCTGCTTGCGGTGCCGGCCACTGCTCAACCGGGGCATGGGGCCCCTCCTCTCTGATCGCCACCTCACTCCGGGACACGGCCGGAGTCACGGCGGCGGTTCAGCGGGAGCCCTGACAATTTTCGACAACTTCGACGATGAGCGGACCACGCGCAGGAGGTGGTCCGGACCACCGGCGGGCGATCGTCCACTGCGGACAGCGCGTGGCTCCCGGGACGGTCTCCCGGGGGTCGCGGCACGGACTACTTGGGCGGCGTGGTCTTCAGCACCACCGTGCGCCGGTCCAGCGGCGCGGCCAGCGCGACCGAGATCACCGGGTACCGGATGTCCATCGTGCACATCCGATTGGTCTGGGCCTTCGTCTCGCTCAGGTTGACGACGACGTGGTCGCCCGTCTGTTCGGCCGCTTCGCCGAGCGCGTGACCGCAGCCGCCTTCCTGGGCGCGGATGTCGAGGACCGTGCCGCCGTTTGACGTCCACACCTCGCGCGGGAACCCGGCGGGCAGCGCGGTCGCGTCGATCTTGTCCGCCGGGACCGGGGTGCTGCCCTCGGGCACGGTCAGCCGGGGCTTGCCGGGCGGGTTGGGCTCGGCCGGCGCCGGGAGCACCGATCCGCTCGGCGACGGCTTCGGCGAAGCCGACACGCTGCCGGCGGGCGCCTCGGGCAGGTTGGTGGGCATGTCCTGGCCGGCGCAGGCCGTCACCATCAGCAGGAGCGCGCCGGTCCCGACCACCTTCGCTGAGTACCTCATGCCCCCAAGACGGAACGGGGGCGCCGCGGGGTTGCACCGGGAAATGGTCTGGGAGGGCGGCCCCGGGCATCCCGGGAACGCCCTCCCAGCGTCCGTGCCGAGTCAGCCCTGGCGGAGGACGACCGTGCGCGTCCCGAGCGGCGCCGCGAGGGCGAGGGGGACCTTGATCTCCTTGATGTAGTCCGGGCACATCTGGCCCTTGGGCGCCGACATCACGGCGACCAGCACGACCACCTGCTGCGCGGTCTGCTCGCCGACGCGCGCCGAGACGCGGCGGCAGCCGCCCTCCTCGGCCTGCAGGATCAGGGTCCGGCCGTCGAGGCTGCGGGTGAGGCTGCGCGGGTAGCCCTCGGGCAGCCCGCGGGCGTCGACCTGCGTCTCGGCGACGACGTCGTCACCGGGCGCGATGCCCTGCGTCGGCCGTCCGACCGTCGGGGACGGCGGCGGGCCGACCGGCGGGGACGATGGCGGGCCGAGCGTGGGCGTCACGGTCCCGGGCACGCTGGTGGACGTGGCAGGCGTCGTAGGTGTGCCGGTGCCCGCCGGGGCGCCGGCGCCGGAATTCGCGGCGCAGGCCGTCGCCGTGAGCAGCAGCAGGCCCGCGCCCAGCAGTTTCACCGTGGTAGGCATACCTGCCAGACGGAGCAGACCCGCGCCGGGTTGCATCGGGTCACCGATGGGCGGCGGCGCGGCCCAGGCGGGTCGTGAAGCTCAGCCGGTCGCCGCGGTAGAGCGACCGCACCCGTTCGAACGGCACTCCGTCCGAGCCCCACGAGATCCGGTGGGTCAGCAGCATCGGCAGCGCCGGGTTCGTCCCGATCAGCAACGCCTCGCGCGGCGTGGCGAGCACCGTTTCGACCCGCTCCTCCGCCCCCGCGGGCTCCACGCCGAGCTGCTCGCTCAACGGTTGCTCCGGGGTGAACACGTCGAGCAGGTCCGGGCACCGCGACGCCAGGAGATATGTCGACTCGAGCCCGACGCGCTCCTCGCCGGCCAGGAGGACCCGCTCGAGGTGGAACACCTCGGCGTCCGACGGCACCTGCAGGTCGGCGCCCAGTGCGCTGCCGGCCACGCGCCGCTCCAGGGTGATCGCGCGGCGGCCCGGCCGGATGTCCGGCCGCCGCCGGCTCTCCGTGGCCAGCGGCTGGACGAGCTTCGGGCCGGCGATGTACGTGCCGCTCCCCTGGCGGCGGCTGAGCCTGCCCTCGAGCACCAGCTCCCCGACCGCCTGCCGTACCGTCGCCCTCGACACTTCGAACCGTTCGCACAATTCCCGTTCCGTGGGCAGTACCGCACCTTCGCCGAGTTCCGCGATCACCGCCAGCAGTTCGACCTTGACCGCGTAGTAACGCGGGACGCGGCCGTGTTCGGGAATCCCGTCGAGGACGGGACCGTCGGCGGACAGGCGGGAATGGCGCGAAGGGGCAGGCACGGAATCGACCCTATTCGGTTCTTCGTCCGCCGTGGTTCGCTGTGGCGCGCAACACGGCCGACCGCTGGAGGATCACCCGGATGCCCCCGACTTCCCTCACCCGGCGGCTCGGCCTCGCCGACGCCGTTTTCCTCGGCCTGGGCTCGATGATCGGGGCCGGCGTGTTCGCCGCGTTCGCCCCCGCGGCGCGGGCGGCGGGGGCCGGATTGCTCATCGCATTGGTCCTCGCGGCGGTGGTCGCTTACTGCAATGCGATGTCGTCGGCGCGGCTCGCCGCGATTTACCCGGAATCCGGCGGCACCTACGTTTACGGCCGGGAAAGGCTCGGTGAATTCTGGGGCTACCTCGCCGGGTGGGGATTCATCACCGGGAAGACGGCCAGCTGCGCCGCGATGACGCTGACCGTCGTCGCCTACGCCGCGCCCGGGCTCGGGCAGCCGTGGCGAAGCCTGCTCGCCGTCGCGGTGGTCGCCGCGCTCACCGCCGTCAACTACTTCGGCGTGCACCGGTCGGCGCTCGCCACCCGGGTGATCGTGTCGTGCACCCTGCTCGTGCTCACGGCGTCGGGAGTGGCGATGGCCGCCGGGCCGTCCGGCGGCGGCCCGCTCGTCGCCTGGCCGGGTGGCGGGGGCGTGCTCGAAGCGGCCGGGCTGCTCTTCTTCGCCTTCGCCGGGTACGCGCGGCTCGCCACCCTCGGCGAGGAGGTCCGCGACCCGGCCCGCACCATCCCGCGCGCCATCCCGCTGGCCCTCGGCATCACCCTCGTGGTCTACGCCGCGCTGGCGGTGCTGCTGCTCGTCCGGCTCGGCCCCGCCGCGCTCGCCGCGAGCCCGGACCCGATCGCCGCGGCCGTCCCGGGGTGGCTCGCCCCGGTCGTCCGGGTGGGCGCGGCCGTCGCCGCGCTCGGCTCGCTGCTCGCGCTCATCCTCGGCGTCTCGCGCACGACGCTGGCGATGAGCCGCGACGGCCACCTCCCCCGCTTCCTCGCCGCCGTGCACCCGCGCTACCGGGTACCGCACCGGGCGGAGCTCGCCGTCGGGCTCGTCGTCGCCGTGCTCGCCGCGACGATCGACCTGCGCGCCGCGATCGGCTTCTCGTCCTTCGCCGTCCTGACGTACTACGCGATCGCCAACGCCGCCGCCCTCACGCTGCGCGGGAAGGCCCTGCCGGTCGCCGTCCTCGGCCTCGCCGGGTGCGTGGTGCTCGCCTTCAGCCTGCCGCTGCCGTCGGTGCTCGCGGGCTGCGCCGCGTTGGTGCTGGGCTGTGTGGCCTACGGCGTCCGGCGGATCCGCCGGTGAGAAATCACCCAACCGCCCGAAAGATCCGAAGAAAGTCGGTTGTCCCGGTCTTGACCACCTGGTGTAGTCATGGGGCCGCCGACGGCAACTGCTTCCACTGTGGACACTGGAAGGACTGATCCCCTTGGCTCCCAAGCGCTGGTTCACCCTGCTCAGAAACGCCACCGTAACACTGGCCGCGGTCGCCGCGGCCGCGTCGTTCGCCACCCCCGCGATCGCCACCGCCGCCCAGCCGCCGTCCACCGACGTCGTCGGCGGCACCCGGGCCGCCCAGGGCGAATTCCCGTTCATGGTCCGGCTTTCCATGGGCTGCGGCGGGGCGCTGTACACCAAGCAGATCGTCCTGACCGCGGCGCACTGCGTCAGCCGCACGGGCTCGAACACCTCGATCACCGCCACCGTCGGCGTGGTCGACCTGCAGAGCTCCAGCGCGCAGAAGATCCGCTCGACCTACGTCTACCAGTCCCCCACCTACGGCTCCTCGACCGGCGGTGACTGGGCGCTGATCAAGCTGGCCAGCCCGGTGAGCGGGCTGGCGACGATGCCGATCGCGACGACCAGCGCGTACAACACCGGCACGTTCACCGTCGCCGGCTGGGGTGCGGCCCGCGAAGGCGGCGCGCAGCAGCGGTACCTGCTCAAGGCGACGGTCCCGTTCGTCGACGACGCCACCTGCGCCGCCCAGGGCGGCAGCTACCCCGACCTCATCCCGAGCGCGGAGATCTGCGCGGGCAACCTCGCCTCCGGCGGCGTCGACACCTGCCAGGGCGACTCCGGCGGCCCGATGTTCCGCCGGGACAACAACAACGCCTGGATCCAGGTCGGCATCGTCAGCTGGGGTGACGGCTGCGCCCGGGCGCACGCCCCCGGCGTCTACACCGAGGTGAGCACGTTCGCGTCGAAGATCGCCGCGGCCGCCGCCACGCTGTAACCGCTTGCGCACGAGAAAAGGGGCCCCGCCGCGGGGCCCCTTTTCTCCGGTTCAGCGGGTCTTGTCCAAGCGGGACAACGCTTCTTCGTAGCCGCTCACCAGTTCCGCGACGACGTCGGCGACCGGCCGCACCGCGTTCATCCGCCCGACGATCTGCCCGACCGGCATCGACACCACGCTCGGGTCGTTCGCCGCGTGGATCCGGTTGTGGGCCGGGGAAACCAGCAGGTTCTGCAGCGGCATCGGCAGCGGCTCGGGCGCGTCCGGCGCGGCCCACGCCTCGGTCCACCGGGTCTTCAGCAGCCGGGCCGGCTTGCCGGTGTAGATCCGCGTCCGCACGGTGTCCGACGACGAAGCCGCGACGAGCGCCTGCTGCATCGCCACCGATTCGCCCATCGTCTGCAGGTACTCCTCGGTGGCCAGCCACATCGACCCCATCCAGACGCCGGACGCGCCGAGGGCGAGCGCCGCGGCCATCTGGCGGCCGGAACCGATTCCGCCCGCGGCGAGCACCGGCACGTCGACCGCGTCGACGATCTCCGGCACCAGCACCATGGACGCGATCTCGCCGGTGTGCCCGCCGGCTTCGTAGCCCTGCGCCACCACGAAGTCGACGCCGTTCTCGACGTGCCGCACGGCGTGCTCGGCCTTCCCGGCGAGCGCCGCGACCGGGACACCCTTGTCGTGGCACTGGCCGATCACGTCCACCGGCGGCGAGCCGAGCGCGTTGGCGATCAGCTTGATCGGGTGGTTCAGCGCGACCTCGACGTGCGAGCGGGCGACCGAGTGCAGCCAGCCGAGCACGCCCGCGCGCTCGTCGGTGTCGTCCGGCAGGGGCGGGACCGAGAGCTCCTTCAGGACGCGGTCGACGAACGCGCGGTGCCCGTCCGGGATGAGCTTCGCCAGGTCGACCTGGGTGCCCTCGGCGGGCACCTTGGCCGGCATGACGATGTCGACGCCGTACGGTTTCCCGCCGGTGTTCTCGTCCATCCAGGTGAGCACCCGGTCGAGCTCGGCGGCGTCGTTGAACCGCACGCAACCGAGCACGCCGAGCCCGCCGGCGCGGCTGAGGGCCGCGGCGACGTGCTCCGACGGGGTGAACCCGACGATCGGCAGGTCGATGCCGAGCCGGTCGCACAGGGGTGTCCGCACTGTGTTGTCCTCCTAGAAGACTGAGGGGTTGTCCTCCTCAGACGGGCTGGGCCGCGGCCGGTTCGTGCTCGGCGGCGTAGCGCTGGGCCCACGGGTAGTCCGGCTTGCCGCTGGGCGAGCGGCCGATCTCGCCGGCCAGCCAGACGGTCCGCGGCACCTTGTAGCCGGCGATCTCGCCGCGGACGTGCTCTTCGATGGCCGCGAGGTCCGGTTCGGCGCCCTCGCGGAGCTGGACCACGGCGGCGACGCGCTGGCCGAGCCGCTCGTCCGGGACGCCGATGACGAGCGCGTCGAAGACGTCGGGGTGGGACTTGAGCGCCCCTTCGACCTCTTCCGGGTAGACCTTCTCGCCGCCGGTGTTGACGCACTGGGAGCCGCGCCCCAGCAGCGTGACGGTGCCGTCCTCCTCGTAGCGGGCGTAGTCGCCCGGGACGACGTACCGGGCGCCGTCGACCTCGACGAAGATCTTCTTGCTCTTCTCGGGATCGCCGTAGTAGCCGAGCGGGACGTGTCCGCGGCGGCCGATCAGCCCGACCGCGCCGGGCTTCTTTTCGACGAGGTTGCCGTCGTCGTCGAGCAGGATCGCGTCCTTGCCGAAGTTCACCCGCGGGCCGGCGCTGTGGTCGGAGCCCTTGGCGACCATGCCGATCCCGGTGAAGCCGCTTTCCGACGAGCCGATGGCGTCGGTGATCACGGCGTGCGGGACGAGTTCGACGAACTCCTGCTTCACCGACTGCGAGAACAGCGCGGCGTGACTCGACACCGCGACGATCGACGACGCGTCGTAGTCGCCCTCGCGGAAGGCCTCGATGAGCGGCCGCGCCATCGCGTCGCCGACGATCGTGAGGACCTGGACCTTGTGCTCCTGCACGGCTTTCCAGATCTCGTGGGCGTCGAAGCGGGGCACGAAGACCACCGGGCTGCCGGTGAACAGCGCGCCGAACGCGGCCCACTGCGCGGCGCCGTGGATCAGCGGCGCGGCGGGCAGCCGGGTCAGGCTCCCGGCCTTGCCCTGCTCGGCGAGCGTCCACTCGTCGGGGATGTACTCGCCGGTGACGAAGTTGATCCCGCCGCCGAGCGCGCGCCAGACGTCCTCCTGCCGCCAGAGCACGCCCTTCGGGTAGCCCGTGGTGCCACCGGTGTAGAGGATGTACAGGTCGTCGCCGGAACGCTCTCCGAAATCGCGCTCGGGGCTCTGTGCTGCGAGGGCGGATTCGTAGTCGACGCCGCCGTAGCTCCCGTAGTCGCCGCCGCTGCCGTCATCGATCACGACAACGTGTTTCAGTTTCGGCGCCTCCGGCAGCACCGCGGCGACCTTGTCGGCGTAGCTGCGTTCGTGCACGAGCGCGACGATCTCGGCGTCGTTGAAGAGGTAGACGAGTTCGCCGTGCACGTAGCGGTAGTTGACGTTGACGGCGATCGCGCGCAGCTTGTACGCCGCGATCATCGCCTCCAAGGCCTCGATCGAATTGCGGGAATAGACCCCGATGTGGGACCCGCGTCCCACGCCGTGCGCGGCGAGGTGGTGGGCGAGCCGGTTGGCCCGCGCCTCCAGTTCGGCGAAGGTGACCCGCCGGTCGCCGCACACGACCGCGACGCGCTCCGGCACGGCGTCGACGGCGTGCTCCAGAAGATCCGCGATGTTGAGTGCCACGCCCTCAAAGTAGAACATGTTATCGTTCCGGGCAATGGCACTGCTCCTTCAGGAGGTCTTCCGTGGGTGAACCGCACGCGCTGGTGACGCAAGAGGGGGCGACCCTGATCGTCACGATGAACCGGCCCGAGGCGCGCAACGCGATCACCGGCGAGATGATGTCGATCATGGTCGAGGCCTGGGACCGGGTCGATTCCGACGACGCGATCCGCAGCTGCATCCTGACCGGCGCGGGCGGCGCGTTCTGCGCGGGCGCCGATCTGAAGTCGATGTCGCGCAACTCCCCCTCGGAGTCGTTCGCCTCGGGCAAGTTCGACCCATCGCGCATCCCGGGACTGCTGAAGGGCCGCCGCTTGACGAAGCCCCTGATCGCGGCGGTCGAGGGCCCGGCGATCGCGGGCGGCACCGAGATCCTCCAGGGCACCGATATCCGGGTGGCCGGCTCGTCGGCGCGCTTCGGGGTGTCGGAGGCCCGGTGGGGACTGTTCCCGATGGGCGGGTCGGCGGTGCGGCTGCCCCGCCAGATCCCGTACACGGTGGCCGCGGACATCCTGCTGACCGGCCGTCACCTGACCGCGACGGAGGCGCTGGCCATCGGCTTGATCGGGCACGTGGTTCCGGACGGTTCCGCGCTCTCTCGCGCGTTGGAGCTGGCTTCGCTGGTGAACGCGAACGGTCCGCTGGCGGTGCGGGCGATCCTGCGGACGATCCGGGACACCGAGGGGCTGCACGAGGAAGAGGCGTTCAAGCTGGACTCGCAGTACGGCATCGAGGTGTTCGCGTCGGAGGATGCCAAGGAGGGGCCGCGGGCGTTCTCGGAGAAGCGGAAGCCGGACTTCAATGGCCGCTGACCGATAACGCGTTCTATCCATCTTGAGCTGCTCCACGGAGGAACCTTGTCGGCAGAACGAGAACGTGTTTCACTCAACGGTGTGACCGAGACACCACTGGCGGCACCGCTGAACGTCGGCTTCGACTACACCCGCTCGACCGGGCCCGTCCTCGGGCGGTTCGTGAACGCGCTGCGTGACCGCCGGATCGAAGGCATCCGCGGCAGCGACGGCCGGGTGCACGTCCCGCCGGTCGAGTACGACCCCGTGACCGCCGAACAGCTCAGCGAGTTCGTGCCGGTCGCCGAAGAGGGCACCGTCGTCTCCTGGTCGTGGTGCCCGCGGCCGCTGGACGGGCAGCCGCTCAACCGCCCCTTCGCCTGGGCGCTCGTCAAGCTCGACGGGGCCGACACGCCGATGCTGCACGCCGTCGACGCGGGCGAGCCCGGCAACATCCACAGTGGACAGCGGGTGCGCGTGCGCTGGGCCGACGAGGTCGTCGGGCACATCCGCGACATCGCCTATTTCTTGCCCGTGGACGCCGAAGACACCACGCCCACCCAGCCCGCGCCCCCGGTCGCCGACCGGGAAGAGGGCGCGCCGGTCAGCGTCGTCATCACGCCGGTGCACCTGAAGTACCTGCACTCCGCCTCGCCCGAAGAGAGCACCTACCTGCGCGGGCTCGCCGAGGGGAAGCTGATCGGCCAGCGGTGCCCCGCCTGCGGCAAGGTCTACATCCCGCCGCGCGGGGCCTGCCCGACCGACGGCGTACCGACCACCGAAGAGGTCGAACTGCCCGACACCGGCATCGTCACCACCTTCTGCATCGTCAACGTCCCGTTCCTGGGCCAGCGGATCAAGCCGCCGTACGTCGCCGCGTACATCCTGCTCGACGGCGCCGACATCGCCTTCCTGCACCTCGTCCTCGGCTGCGCCGCCGAAGACGTCAAGATGGGCATGCGGGTGCGCGCCGCGTGGAAGCCGCGTGACGAGTGGTGGACGTCGCTGGAGAACATCAGCCACTTCGAGCCGACCGGTGAGCCGGACGCGGCTTACGAAACCTTCGCCCACCACCTGTGAGGTCCTGATGCCAGACGTCGCGATCGCGGGCTTCGCGAAGGCCCCCAACGTCCGGGAAACCGAGGGCACCACCAACGGCGTGGAGATGCTCGTCCCGATCTTCGCCGAGGTCTTCGCGCAGACCGGCCTGTCCAAACAGGACATCGACTTCTGGTGCTCCGGCTCGTCGGACTACCTGGCCGGCCGCGCGTTCTCCTTCATCGCCGCCGTCGACGCGATCGGCGCGTTCCCGCCGATCCACGAGTCCCACGTCGAGATGGACGCCGCCTGGGCGCTGTACGAAGCGTGGCTGAAGATCAAGATGGGCGAGGTCGAGACCGCGCTCGTCTACGGCTTCGGCAAGTCCAGCGCCGGGCAGCTGCGCCGGGTGCTCGCCCTGCAGCTCGACCCGTACGTCGTCACGCCGTTGTGGCCGGACTCGGTCTCGATCGCCGGGATCCAAGCGCGGCTCGGCCTGGAGGCCGGGCTCTGGTCCGAAAAGGACCTGGCCGAGGTCGCCGCCCGCGGGACCACCCAGGACGTCGCTGAGCTGCTCGACACGCCGTACTACGCCGATCCGTTGCGCAAGCACGACATCGCCCCGATCACCGACGGTGCCGCCGTGATCGTCCTGTCCACTGTGGAACGGGCGCGCGAGATCGTCGAACGCCCCGCGGTGATCACCGGCATCGAGCACCGCGTCGACTCCCCCGTGCTCGGCGCCCGCGACCTGACGCGGAGCCCGTCCACCGAGGCGGCGGGCAAAGCCCTCGACCTCGACGGCGTCGACCTCGCCGAGCTGCACGCCCCCTTCACCCACCAGGAGCTCATCCTGCGCAGCGCGCTCGGGCTCGGCGACGGCGTGAAGATCAACCCGTCCGGCGGGGCGCTGGCCGCGAACCCGATGTTCTCCGCCGGGCTCGCCCGGATCGGCGAAGCGGCGATCCGGATCCACAGCGGCGAATCCCGCAAGGCCGTGGCGCACGCGACGAGCGGCCCGGCCCTGCAACAGAACCTGGTGACCGTGCTGGAGGCCCGATGACCAAGCAGCTCACCGCCGTGCTCGGCACCGGCCAGACGCACCACCGCGCCAAGCGCCAGGACGTCTCGATGCCCGGCCTGCTGCGCGAGGCGATCGACCGCGCGATGACCGACGCCCAGGTGGAGTGGGCCGACATCGACGCCGTCGTGCTCGGCAAGGCCCCGGACCTGTTCGAGGGCGTGATGATGCCCGAGCTGTTCCTCGCCGACTCGCTCGGCGCGACCGGGAAGCCGCTGCTGCGCGTGCACACCGCGGGCTCGGTGGGTGGCTCGACCGCGCTGGTGGCGGCGTCGCTCATCCAGGCGGGCGTGCACCACCGGGTGCTGACCGTCGCGTACGAAAAGCAGTCCGAGTCGAACGCGATGTGGGGGCTGTCGATCCTGCCGCCGTTCCAGATGCCGGTCGGCGCCGGCGCGGGCGGCTACTTCGCGCCGCACGTGCGCTCCTACATCCGCCGTTCGGGTGCGCCCGAGCACGTCGGGGCCATCGTCGCGGCGAAGGACCGGCGCAACGGCGCGCTCAACCCGTACGCGCACCTGCGGCAGCCGGACATCACCGTCGAGTCGGTGCGGGCGTCGCAGATGCTCTGGGACCCGATCCGCTACGACGAAACTTGCCCGTCTTCCGACGGCGCGTGCGCAATGGTGCTCGGCGACGAGGCCGCCGGGGACGCCGTCGAAGGCGGTGCGGCGTGGATCCACGCGACGGCGATGCGCACCGAGCCGACCACGTTCGCCGGCCGCGACCAGGTGAACCCGCGGGCTGGGCGCGAGGCCGCGGCCGCGCTGTGGGCCGAGGCGGGCATCACCGACCCGATGTCCGAAGTGGACGTCGCCGAAATCTACGTGCCGTTCTCGTGGTTCGAGCCGATGTGGCTGGAGAACCTCGGTTTCGCCCCCGAAGGCGAGGGCTGGAAGGTCACCGAGAAGGGCGAGACGGCGATCGGCGGCCGGCTGCCGTGCAACCCGTCCGGCGGAGTGCTCTCGTCCAACCCGATCGGCGCGTCCGGCATGCTGCGGTTCTCCGAAGCGGCGAAGCAGGTCATGGGCCGGGCCGGCGACTACCAGGTGGACGGCGCGCGCCGCGCGCTCGGGCACGCCTACGGCGGCGGGTCGCAGTACTTCTCGATGTGGCTGGTGGGGTCGGAGAAGCCGAGCTGATCACCGGCGGGAGCGGCGCCACCGCAGGGCGAGCAGGGTGCCGAGCACCCCGGTGACCACCCCGACGGTGGCGGGCACCGCCATCGGCGGGTCCACCACGACGACCGGCTCCAGCACCACCGGCGCCGGCGGCTCGACCGCCTTCGGGGGTGCGTCCGAGCCGGTCGCGGTCCACGCCGTGACGAACACGAGCAGCCGCGCGACCAGCGAGATGAAGAAGATGAGACCGATGATCGAACCGAACGCGATCCCGGTCGGCGAGTCGCCGATGAGCCGGAGGTAGAACCCGCCGGCCAGCTTGAGCACCTCGAACCCGACGGCCAGGGCGACCGCGCCGCGGATCGCGCTGCGCACGCCGACCTTCTGCCGCGGCAGCCGGGTGAGCACCCAGAGGAACACCAGCCAGTCGGCGGCCAGCGACAGCGGTACCGAAGACGCCGACACGAGCTGGTGCCCCCAGCTCGTGTCGTCGAGGCCGGCGAGCCGGAGCAGGTAGCTGCCGAGTGCGGTGCCGGAGATGGTGAGCGTGAACGACACCAGCAGCGCCGCGGTCAGGCCGAGCAGCGCGAGCAGGTCGACGGCGATGAGCCGCGGCAGCGACTGGTCCGACCGGTTCTGCCCCCACAGCGCCGTCAGCGAGTCCCGCAGCGCGTTCATCCAGTTCCAGCCGGAGTAGAGCCCGATGCCCAGGCCGACCACGCCGACGCTGGTCCGCTGCTCGACGAAGCCGGTGAGCAGCTCGGTGGCCTTGTCGCCGAGGCCGCCGGGCAGCGTGCTGACGATCGCGTGCACCAGCGTGTCGAGCAGGTGCGGCTGGGTGGCCAGCACGAACCCGCCGACCGACGACGCGACCATCAGCAGCGGCACCAGCGACAGCAGGCTGAAGTAGGTGATCGAGGCGACGTAGTGGTACCCGCCGGCGTCGATGTAGCGGTTGGTCGCGCGGGCGATGTGGTCCAGCCACCGGTACCGGACGCGCGCCCGGGCCCACGGGCTCGGCGCCTTCGGGGAACTCTTCACCAAGACTGTCTACCCAGCCGGAGCCGTCTTTGCGCAGGCAACACGCGGATCAGCCGAGAACGACCAGCCCGGATCCGTCGTCGACGGGCAGCGGGGCGTCCGTCGTCGCGAAGATGGTGCTGCCCAGGAAGTCGAGCTCGCCGCCGAGCGTGGCGAGGAAGGCGGTGTCGGCGGCGTCGCGGCCGGTGGAGATCCGGAGCATGGTCTGGCGCGGCGCGAGCCGGGTGGCGTCGAAGACGTACCAGTGCCCGTCGACCGCGGCTTCGAAGACGGCGTGGAAGTCCATCGGCGCGAGCCCGGGCGCGTAGACGCCGACATAGCGCGCGGGGATGTCGAGGAACCGGCACAGGGTGATGCAGACGTGCGCGAAGTCCCGGCAGACGCCTTCGCCGGCGAGCAGGGTATCGATCGCGTCGTCACTGGGCCGGCTCGAACCGACCACATAGGACAGTCGCTCGTGGACGTGCCGGACGACGGCTTCGACCTGTTTCCCGGGGTTTTCGAGCCCGAGCAGCTCCGGCGGCACGAGCCCGGCGACGCGATCGGACGGGCAGTACCGGCTCGGCCGGGTGAACACGACGAGGTCGGCGAGCGTGACGGGCTCGGGTTCGGCGTCGGTGAGCACGCGCTCGGCGTGGTAGGTGACCTGGTGCTCGCCGGTGGGCAGGTCGAAGACCTCGGCCCGGGTCCCGTGCGGGAACTCGACGGACCGGCTGTCCCCGTGCCAGGACACGCGGAGTTCCTCGGTGTCGGCGTGCGCCGCGGAGACCGAGATCGCCGCGGGCCCGGGCTGGGTGACGTGGATGGCGAACTCGACGTCCACGGTCGCTCGCGAAGGCATCGTCCCATCATGGCATCCCCTGGCAGAATCGCCGGGTGAGCGACATCGTGGTGTTCCACTCGGTGCTGGGACTACGGCCCGTCGAGCTCGGTTTCGCCGACCGGCTGCGGGCGGCCGGACACCGCGTCGCCACCCCGGACCTCTACGACGGCCGGACGGCGTCGACCCTCGACGAGGGCTTCGCGTTGAAGGACGCCGTCGGCTGGGAGGCCGTCGCCCGGCGAGCCCGCGATGCCGTGCACAGCCTGCCCGCGGAAACCGTGCTCGTGGGCGTGTCGATGGGGGCGGGTGTCGTCGAGACCGTGCTGCCGCACCGGCCCGGCACCGCCGGTGTCGTGCTGCTGCACGCGGTGGGGGCGCTGCCGGCCGGGCTCCGCGCGGGCCTGCCGGTGCAGGCCCACGTCGCCGATCCCGACCCGATCGCACCCCCGGCGCAGGTCGCGGCCTGGCGGGCAGCCGCGGCGCGGTCGGGCGCCGATGCCCGGGTGTACACCTACCCGGGCATCGGCCACTTCTACACCGACGCGGACGGCCCCGAATACGACGCGCCCGCGGCCGAACTGACCTGGGAGCGCGTCGCCGAGTTCCTCAGCCGTAGTTCACCGGGTAGTGCTTGATGCCGTTCAGCCAGCTCGACCGCAGCCGCACCGGGGGTGCCGCCTCGGTGATGTTCGGCATCACGTCGGCGATCGCGTTGAAGATCAGGTCGATCTGCAGCCGGGCCAGGTTCGCGCCGATGCAGTAGTGCGACCCGGTGCCGCCGAACCCGACGTGCGGGTTGTCCTCGCGCAGGACGTCGAACTTCTCCGGCTCGTCGAAGACCTCGTGGTCGAAGTTGGCCGAGCTGTAGAACATGCCGACGCGGTCGCCCTTGCGGATGTGCGCGCCGCCGAGCTCGGTGTCCCGGGTGGCGGTGCGCTGGAAGGCGATCACCGGAGTGGCCCATCGGACGATCTCGTCGGGCGCGGTCTTCGGCCGCTGGTCCTTGAAGATCTTCCACTGCTCGGGGTGGTCCAGGAGGGCCTTCATGCCGTGGGTGATGGAGTTGCGCGTGGTCTCGTTGCCGGCGACGGCGAGCAGGATCACGAAGAAGCCGAACTCGTCGGAGCCGAGCTCCTCACCGTCGACGTCGGCCTGGATCAGCTTCGTGACGATGTCGTCCATCGGGCACTTGCGGCGGTCCTCGGCCATGTTCCAGGCGTAGCCGATGAGCTGGGTGGACGCCTCCAGGGGCGCGACCTCGTACTCGGGGTCGTCGTAGGCGACCATCTGGTTGGACCAGTCGAAGATCTTCAGCCGGTCCTCCTGCGGGATGCCGATCAGCTCGGCGATCGCCTGCAGCGGCAGCTCGCACGCGACGTCGGTGACGAAGTCGCCCGTCCCCTTCTTCTTCGCCTCGGAAACGATCCGTTCGGCGCGGTCCCGCAGGGTGTCCTCGAGCTTCGAGATGGAGCGCGGGGTGAAGCCCTTCGACACGATCCGCCGCAGCTTCGTGTGCTGCGGGGCGTCCATGTTGAGCAGGACAAGGCGGTTCGCTTCGAGGTTGTCCTCGGTCATGTTCTCGTCGAAGCGGATGATGGCGGTCTTTTCCCGCGACGAGTAGAGCGTGCTGTCGCGCGAGACCTCCTTGACGTCCGCGTGCCGCGAAACGACCCAGTAGCCGTCGTCGCGGAAGCCCGCGGTGTTGTGCTTCTGGGGGTTCCACCACACCGGGGCGGTCCGCCGGAGTTCGGCGAATTCGGCGACGGGAAGTCGCTCCGCCAGGAGGTCCGGATCGGTGAAGTCGAAGCCGGCGGGGATGAGCGGAGCGGCCACGTTGCCTCCCACGGTTCGTCTTGGAACACGTTCTAGCTTGGATTGAAGCATACGGCGTTAACCAACGGAAGACCGTAAGTGAAACCCGTTTACTTAACCGATGATGCCAGGTGAGCGTACGCTCACCGAGCGAAGATCAAGAAGGGGTTGAGCCTGCGCGGACTTGCCAGAAACGATAACTTGTTCTAGTTTTTCAGGCAGTGAACAGTGTTTCCCGACGAAAGGGACGACATGGGCGTGCCGGTCATCGTCGAAGCCGTGCGGACCCCGATCGGCAAGCGGAACGGGCTGCTGGCCGGCCTGCACGCGGCCGAGCTGCTGGGCGCCGCGCAGCTCGCCCTGCTGGACCGCGCCGGGATCGACCCGGCCCTCGTCGAGCAGCTCATCGGCGGCTGCGTCACGCAGGCCGGCGAGCAGTCGAACAACGTCACGCGCACGGCGTGGCTGCACGCGGGCCTGCCCGAGACGGCGGGCGCGACGACGATCGACGCCCAGTGCGGCTCGGCGCAGCAGGCCACCCACCTCATCGCCGGCCTGATCGCGGCGGACGCCATCGAAGCCGGCGTCGCGTGCGGGGTCGAGGCGATGAGCCGGGTGCCGCTGGGCACGAACCGGGCCGGCGCTTCACCGCGGCCGTCGTCGTGGTCGATCGACCTGCCCAACCAGTACGGCGCGGCGGAGCGGATCGCGGTCCGGCGCGGGCTGACGCGGGAGGACGTCGACGCGTTCGGCGCGGCGTCCCAGCAGAAGGCGGCGGCCGCCTGGGAGGCGGGCCACTTCGACCGCGAGGTGGTGCCGGTGAAGGCGCCGGTCCTCTCCGCTTCGGGCGATCCGACGGGGGAAACCCGCTTGGTCGCGCGCGACCAGGGCCTGCGCGAGACGACGGTCGGAGGCCTCGCCCGGCTCAAGCCGGTGGTCGAGGACGGCATCCACACGGCGGGCACGTCGTCCCAGATCTCCGACGGCGCGGCGGCCTTGCTCCTGATGGACGCCGACCGGGCCGCGGCGCTGGGTCTGCGTCCCCGGGCGCGGATCGTGGCGCAGGCGCTGGTCGGCGCGGAGCCGTACTACCACCTGGACGGCCCGATCCGCGCGACGGAACGGGTGCTGTCCCGGGCCGGGATGACCGTGGGTGACGTGGACCTGTTCGAGGTGAACGAGGCGTTCGCTTCGGTCGCGTTGTCCTGGCAGCAGGTGGTTTCGCCGGATCCGTCGCGGGTGAACGTCAACGGCGGCGCGATCGCCCTCGGCCACCCGGTGGGCAGCACGGGAGCCCGGTTGCTGACGACGGCGTTGCACGAGCTGGAGCGCCGGGACGCGTCGACGGCACTGGTGACGATGTGCGCGGGCGGCGCGCTGGCCACGGCGTCGATCATCGAGCGGCTCTAGCACGGGATCGACCACCACGCCGTCCGGCGAACGACTTGTGCTTCACTTCGGGGCATGATCTCGGAAAGCCGTTGCCCGGTGGAGGACGGTGAGCTCCTCGTCCGCCGCGGCGGCGAGGGCCCGGCACTGCTGCTGATCGCGGGCGGCACCGGATCGGGCGACGCCTACCGCGCGCTGGCGAAGCAGCTGTACGCGGAGTACACCGTGATCACCTACGACCGCCGCGGCCACTTCGGCAGCACGGACACGACGACGGGCCCGGTCCCGGTTTCCCTGCAGGCGGACGACGCACTGGCCGTCCTCGACCACGCGGCCGGCGGCCCGGCGCAGGTGTTCGGCTCCAGCGCGGGCGCCCTGATCGGCCTCGACCTCGTCGCCCGGCACCCGGACCGCGTGACGACGCTGGTCGCGCACGAACCCCCGGCGGTGCACCTGATGCCGGATGCGGGCGGCTGGCTCGAAGCGGCGGCGGAACAGGTCCGGCTGGCCCGTTCGGGTGAGCTGATGGCGGCGGTGACGCGCTTCGCGGACGCGATCGCGGGCGCGGCCCTGCCGAACCTGCCGAACCTGCGCCTCCCCCACGAAGCCGAGTGGATCCGGCTGTTCGACCGCGAGCTGACGGAGTTCTTCGACTACCTGCCGGATCTGCGGGCGCTGCGGAAGGCGCCCACGGAGATCTTCCCGGTGGCGGGCGAGGGCAGCCGGGGCCGGTACCACTACCAGCCGGCGAAGATCCTGGCGCTGGAGCTGGGTTTGCCGTTCACCGAGCTGCCGGGGTCGCACCTGGCGCCGCAGCGGAACCCGGCGAAGTTCGCCGCGGCGCTGAAGGACCTGCTGAACCCGGAGCTCTGACGGACGACACGCGTACTCAGCCGGACGACACGCGTACCTGAACGGACGACACGCGTGCTTGCGGGGACGACACAGCGTCAGACGACCCGGATGCCGTCCTTCCAGACCTCGCGGATGTTCGACGCCAGCGCCGGGAAGTCGTACGGGTCCCCGGCCACCACCACTACGTCGGCCCGCAGCCCCGGCGCGAGCCGGCCCAGCTCGCCGTCCAGGCCCATCAACCGGGCCGCCGACGACGTCGTCGCCTCCAGGACGTCGCCCGGCGTCATCCCGCACGCCGCCATCAGGGCCAGCTCCTCGAGGTTCGTCCCGTGCGGCCCCACGCCGCTGTCCGTGCCCATCGCGATCCGGACGCCCGCCGCATACGCGCGGCGGAGCGAGTCTCGGTGCGCCTCCACCACTTCACGCGCCTTCGCCACCACCGCCGCCGGGAGGTCGACGCCCGCGTCGGCCGCGCGGACCACGTTGACCGGGGCGATCAGCGTCGGTACCAGCCAGGTTCCGTGGCCGAGCATCAGCTCGATCGCTTCGTCGTCCAGGTAGATCCCGTGCTCGATCGAACGCGCGCCCGCGCGGACCGCGTTCTTGATGCCCGCCGCACCCTGGGCGTGCGCCATCACCGGGCGGCCCTGCATCGCCGCCTCCGTCACCAGGACGTCCAGCTCCTCCGGCGTGAACTGCGCGTGCCGCGGGTCGTCGCGCGGGGACAGCACGCCGCCGGTCGTGCACACCTTGAGCACGTCCGCGCCCGCGCGCAGCAGCGTCCTGGCCACCCGGCGCATCTCGTCGGGACCGTCGACCGTGGTCTCGGGCCGGCCCGGGTGCGGGACCATCAGCGGCACGCACAGCCCCGAGGGGTTCCACGCGTCGCCGTGGCCGCCGGTCGGGCTGATCAGGCCGATCGAGATCTGCAGCCGCGGGCCGGGGATCAGCCCGTCGTCCACCGCCTGCTTGATGCCGAGGTCCGCGCCCGCCGCGTCGCGGACCGTCGTGATCCCGAGCCCGAGGGTCGCCCACAGGTTCCGCGCGGCTTCGTAGAACTGGTAGGAGAACGGCTTCTGCACCCGGGACAGCAGGCCGATGTCCGAGATCGTCACGTGCACGTGGCAGTCGAACAGCCCGGGCAGCAGCACCGTGCCGGCGCAGTCGACACGCTCGTCGCCGTCCAGGCCGGTCCCGACGTCGATGATCCGGCCGTGCTCGACGACGACGTCGGCCGGTGCCGGGTCCGCGCCGGTGCCGTCGAAGACCGAGCCGCCGGTGAACACCGTGCGCGTCACGCCGCCTCCCGTGCAGGTTCCGGAACCGCCCGGCGCCCGGCCGGGTGGGTGTCCAGGTGAGTGTCCACAAAGGTCGGCCGGCGGGCCACGACCCGGCCGTCGACCGGCCCGGCCGGGACCGGCCCGGCCGGCCTCGAACAGGTGAGCAACAGCCGGGTGGCCGGCAGATCCGGCCGGACGATGCCGAGCACGATGGCCAGCCTACTCGCGACCACAACCGTGCCCTGATTACTCCACTGTGGACGTTCAGGACAGCCGCGCACCGGCGTCACCCGGCCAGGAGTGCGAGCCGGCGGACGGCGAGCTCGGCCAGCAGCGCGGCGCCGTCACCGAGCACGCTGTCGTCGAAACGGGCGCGCGGCGAGTGGTTGTCCGGCGCGCTCGCCGGGTCGGCCGGGCACGCGCCGAGGAAGAGGTACGCGCCGGGAACCCGTTCGAGGACCCGGGAGAAATCCTCCGAACCGGTGATCGGATCGGCCATCTCGGTGAAGCGTTCCTCGCCGAAGACGTCGCGGATCGTGGCGGCCACGAAGTCGTAGGCGCCGGCGTCGTTGACCGTCGCCGGGTACTCGGGTTCGTAGGCGACTTCGATGTCGAGGCCGTGGGCCTGGGCGATCCCGCGGCAGACCTGCTCCGCCCGCTCGCCCACCCGCGCCGCGACTTCCGGCGAGAACGACCGCAGCGTCGCCTCGAACACCGCGTCGTCCGGGATGATGTTGCGCCGGGTGCCGGCGTGGAACGAGCCGACGGTGACCACGACCGGGTCGAAGACGTCGAAGGTGCGCGTGACCATCGTCTGCAGGGCGGTCACCATCTCGCAGGCCGCCGGGATGGGGTCGCGGGCGTCGTGCGGGGACGAGCCGTGGCCGCCGTCGCCCCGCACCCGGACCGCGAGGGCGCCCGAGGCGGCCATCAGCGTGCCCGGCCGGGTGGTGAAGTGGCCCTTCGCGTAGCTCGCGGCCGAAACGTGCAGGCCGTACGCGGCGTCGACGTGCCTGCCGGACGCCGTCAGCACGCCTTCGTCGATCATGTGGCCGGCGCCGTCCCAGCCCTCTTCGCCGGGCTGGAACATGAAGACGACGTCGCCGGGGAGGTCGTGCCGGCGGGCGGCGAGCAGGCGGGCCGCGCCGACCAGGCCCGCCGTGTGGAGGTCGTGGCCGCAGGCGTGCATGGCGCCGTCGAGGGTCGAGGTGAACTCTTCGCCGCTGGCCTCGGTGACCGGGAGCGCGTCCATGTCGCCGCGCAGGAGGACGGTGCCGGTCTTGCCTGGCCGTCCTCCGCGGAGAACGGCGGTGATCGACGACAGGTTCTTGCCGAGGGTGATTTCGAGCGGCAGACCGTCGAGGGCGGTGAGGACCCGCTCCTGGGTGCGCGGCAGGTGGAGGCCGATCTCGGGGATGCGGTGCAGGTCGCGGCGCAGGGCCTGCAGGTCGTCGAGCACGGCGGCGGCGTCGGAGCGCAGGGTCATCTGCCGATCATGCGATTGTCGAGCACAATGGCCGGGGAAAATCGCCGAAACCACCGTTTCGAGGGCTGATGAGCGAAGAATCCGCCATGCTGGCCGAGCAAGACCTCAAACTGGCCGACGCCCTCCAGGCCGCACCGCGGGCGTCGTGGTCGACGCTCGGGGACGCGCTCGGCCTGGGCGCGGTGACGGTGTCCCGCCACTGGGACACGCTGGTGGAGCGCGGGCACGCCTGGCTCACCGCCTACGCGGGCGGCGAGCTGATCGAGCGGCTGGCGCCGGCGTTCGTCGCGATCGACTGCGAGCCCGGGGCGGTATTTCCGGTAGCCGCTGCGTTGGCGGCGGACGTCCACGTGGCCACGGTCGAGTACGTGGCCGGGCCGTGCGATCTGCTCGCCCACGTCGTCGCGCCGTCCTTGCGGGAGCTGGGGGCGCACGTGGCGGGCCGGGTGGCGGCGGTCCCCGGCGTGGCGCGGGTGCGGACGACGCTGTCCCCGCGGGTGTTCACCGAGGGCAGCCGGTGGCGGGTGCGGGCGATCTCACCGGGTCAGCGTGAGGCGTTGTCGGCGAAGCCGGCTCGCCGGCGGGCACCGCTGCGGTTCGACGCGGCGGACCGGGCCCTGATCCTGGCGCTGGGCGCGGACGCCCGGGCGTCGGCGGCGGCGCTGGCGGCCTCGCTCGGCGTCGGGGCGACGACGGTGCGCCGCCGGCTGGACGGGCTGCTCGGCCGGGGCGCGATCCGCATCCGCTGCGAGATCGCGCGGTCGGTGTCGCCGGCGCCGGTCACGGTGACGCTGTGGCTGCGGGTGCCGCCGGACAAGCTGGAGACGACGGCCCGGTCGCTGGCGATGCTGCCGGAGGTCCGCATGTGCGCGGCGTTGACCGGGGCGGCGAACCTGATGTTGGTGCTGTGGCTGCCGTCGTCACCCGACGTGCTTTCCGTGGAGGCGCACCTGGCGGCGAAGCTGCCGTGGCTGGAGATCACCGGCCGGGCGGTGACGCTGAGGACCGTCAAGCTGATGGGCCGGTTGCTCGACTCCGGGGGCCGGGCAACCGGCCGGGTGCCGCTGGACTTCTGGGCCGCGGTCCCCGTGCCGGAGCACGGGGACCGCAGCGTTCACCGGTCCGGGGGATGAGGGGGGTGAGGTGGAGGGAAGCATCCCCCGGGACCGGGGTTCGTGGGCCGCGGCCGGCTCGGTGACCGAGGGGCGGCCACCGGGCGGAGCGTTCGCGGCGGGGTTTCGCGGCGGTTTTCGCGTGATTCGGGACGGAGGTTGCGTGGTTGGGGGCGGAAGTCGCGTGATGGGGGACGGATCTCGCGTGATTCGGGCGGATCTCGTGGGCTGGGAGGGTGTTTCGCGTGGTTGGGCGGGCATCTCGCGTGATTGGAGAGGCATCTCGCGGGGCTGGGGAGTCGGTTCGCGTACCGGAGGGGTCGGTTCGCGTACCTGGAGGTCGGTTCGCGGGGTCTTGGGGGTCGGGTCGGGCGGGAGGGGAGGGTTCCGGCGCGGTGGACGGGGGGTGAGGTGGAGGGAAGCGTCCACCGGGCCGGAACTCGCGGGCGGGAGTGACTCCCGCTTTCTCCTCCTTCGCTGATCCGGCTGGGCCGGATCGGTGGGGTGAAGAATCCCGGCCCGGCGGACTGGGGGGGGGTGAGGTGGAGGGAAGCGTCCACCGGGCCGGGGCTCGGGCGCGGGACGAAGTCCCGCGATCGGGGTGCGGAACCGAAGCTCCGCGATTTCCTGCGGTGAAACAACCGGCCCGGCGGACTGGGGGGGTGAGGTGGAGGGAAGCATCCGCCGGGCCGGGGTTCGAGTGCGGGAGGGAGTCCCGCGGGTGGAAATCAAGTGCGGGAGGGAGTCCCGCGTTTTCGGGGGTGCGGGAGGGAGTCCCGCGATTTTCGGGGTGGTGCAACCGGCCCGGCGGACTGGGGGGGTGAGGTGGAGGGAAGTGTCCGCCGGGCCGGGGATCGTGGGGCGGGTCAGTACCCGCCTGAGGAGGTCGCCACTGCCTGCTGGACCGCCGGCCTGCGGGCCGGGTCCGCCTTGCAGCCGTTGGGCTCCAGGGCGTACCAGGTGCCGCCCATGCCGTGGCCGGATGCCACTCCCGGCCCGGTGTCCGCGGCGTAGCGGTACACCGGCCAGCCGCCGACCGTCACCTGGCTCGTGCCGTCCGGCCGGCGGATGCGGCCGACCAGTCCGGGGGCGATGCCGTCGGCGACGGTGGTGCGACCCTCGGCAGGCAGCGGTGGCCACTTCTGCGCGCAGGCTGCGTCGCAAGTGGACTTTCCGGAATCCTTGCCGTCCTTGGTGAAGAGGTAGAGCGTGTGGCCGCCGGTGTCGGTGAGGACGGGCCCGAGGCCGTCGATCTGCGTCGTGCCGAGGGTCGGCGGCTCGGTGCCCGCCTTCTCCCCCGTCGGCGCGATCGCCGCCCAGTCCGCGCCGGCCGCCCGGCCGAGCGCGATGCCCGGCCCGGTGTCCTTCGCGTACCGGTAGACCGGCCAGCCGGCCACCGTCACCTGCTTGCGGCCGTCGGGCCGGGTGACCAGGCCGACCAGCCCACTGCCCACCCCGGCGGCGACCACCGGGGCGTCGGAGACCAGCGGCGGCCACGTCATCGCGCACGGACCGGCGCAGGTCGCCTTCGACGGTTCGGCCGTGTCCTTCGCGTAGCGGTAGAGCGTGTGCCCTTCCGCGTCGGCCAGCACCGTGCCCAGTCCGTCCACAGTGGAGGAAATCAGCTGGGCCGTGGAGCCGGCCGGGACCGCGCTCGCCGGCTGCTGCTGCGCCCCGAGCACCACCGGCTGGACGGCACCGGACGTGGCGTACGGGTTGGTCCCGCAGGCCGCGACCAGCGCGAGTCCGGCAACGGCGATCGGTGCGGCAACAGCCGGGCGAGCACGGTTCATCGGAAGTTCTCCTTCCTGCTTTCGCAGTGGCCGATCGTCGTTATTCGGCGCAGGCCTTGCCGGAGTTGACGCAGTTGACCAGGCGACCCATGATCTGCTTGCTCATCACGTTCGCGAAGTCGTCGTGGTCGGACCGCGGGTTGTGCTTCTCCTGGGCGAAGGCGTCCACTTTGTACTCGCCGTTCTGCTGGACGTCCTGCGGGACGTTGTAGACCAGCGTGACCTGCAGCTGCGGCACGTTCTTGAACCCCTGGGGGCACTTGCCCTGCTGGTTGGCGAACACGATGTGGGTGCGGTGGTTCGCGCTGTCGGTGTTCTTGCCGTCCCAGCAGTTCGGGAAGGCGTGGATGCGCTCCACCTTGCTGCCCGCCGGGCAGATCGGGTAGAGGTCGGTGAGCCGGTCCTCGAACCCGGTGCAGGTCCAGCTCGGCCGGGCGTTGGCCGGGCCGTTGGTGCTCTGCTTGGCGTCACCGTAGAGGATCTTCAGGCCGAGCGGCATCGCGACGACGTTGTCCGCGCCGCCGCCGATGAACTTCAGCGTCGCCGACTCCGGCTCGATGATCGTGCCGTCGTTGTCGCCGACCTCCTTGTTCGCACCCTGGATGCCGCCGAGATCGGCGGCCTGCTGGGCCTGGCCGGCCTGGTTCTGATTGGCCTTGTCCTGATTGGCCTTGTCCTGATTGGCCTTGTCCTGGTTGTTCTGGTTCTGGTTCTTGTTCTGGCCTTGCTTGTTCTGGTCCTGCTGGTTCTGCTGCTGGTCCTGGTTGCGCTGACGTTGCTGCTGCTGACCGTTCTGGTTCTGGTCACCCTGCTGCTGCGCGCTCTTGCCGGAGCGGCCGCCACCACCCTGGCCCTGGCTGTTGCGCTGCTCCTGGGCGTCCTGGGCGTCTTGAGCGGTCTTGTCCTGCTGGACGTCGCCCGTCTTGCCCTTCTGCTGCTGCTGGGCCTTCTGGTTCTTCTGCTGTGCTGCTTCCTTGTCCCCGCGGTCGACGCGGATGACGGGCCAGAAGTAGGCGGACTTGTCACCGTTCTTGCAGGTGGTGCCGCCGGCCAGCAGGCTCTTGAGGCTCGAGTCGGCGTTGGTGGTCAGGTTGCCGACGTAGTCGTGCAGGTGCTGGGCGCCGTTCTTGATCCCGGGCTGGGCGATGAAGTTGTCCGGGTTCTGGTGCCCACCGTCGGCGTCGGTTCCGCAGTTGACGGTGAAGGACCCTTGCGCACCCTTCTTCTTCAAGGCCGCGTTGACGTTGTTGCCGGCGGGGACCTTGTTGATGTCGATGAAGAACGACGGGTCCGCGGGGTCAGCGCTGGCTTCGCCCGTGCGGCCCGCGGTGACCGCGACGGCGAGTCCGCCGACGGCGATCGCCAGGCCGATCGCACCCATCGCGATCTTGGTTCGGCGGGCGACACGATGCTTGCCCGTCACGGGGGGCCGAGAATTCCGGGGCATGGACTAGTTCACCTCGTTCGTTTTTCCGGGCGCGCGCTTCAGCAGCGCGGCAGCCCGGGCAAGAACTACCGTCAATTGAGGTCGAGATCGCACGGAACCGGTCGGGGGATGCTTTCGGTTCCGGCAGTCGGGACGCATCGGGGGATGCATTGGGGGATACGGACCTGAGCGCCCCGAGGTTCAAAAGCGACCGGCCTGTTATCTGTTCGTTATCTACGAGAACGCAACCGGGCAGCATTAACCCAGGTCACGGCGTTTCACCGAAAAGAAAGAGATTCAGCGCTGGACGACGACGAGGATCGTGCCGTCCTCGCCGCGCACCTCGAACCGGCTGATCTGGTCCATCGCCAGGGAGACCGAACCCTGCAGCCGCAACGGTTCGGGCGAGCCGGGGATGCCGAACCCCTTGGGCGGCACCGACCAGCTGGAGACGACGCGCTCGGCGCCGGTCGCCGGGACGGCGACCAGCTGGCACTTCACCGGCCCCACGATGCCGCGCAGCTCGAGCTCGACGCGGCTGCCCCACTCCACCGGCGAAACGGTGACCAGGGCACTGACGGCGGACCCGCCGCTGCCGCGGCCGTAGGTCTGGCCGCCGCCGGGCTGGCCTTGAGCGCCCGCGGGCGGCGGGGTGGACGTCGCCGGGACACTCGTCGCCGGCGGCGGCTGCTTGTTGCTCGGAGCGGCGAGCGAAGCGGGCGGGACGGCGTCGGCCGGCCGGACCGCGAGGGTCACCAGCGGGCCGGCGATCACGGCCGCCGCGGCCGCGGCCCCGGCGAGGATGCCGATCCGGCGACGGCGGCGGCGCTTGACGGCGGCCTCTTCCATGAGGCCGCGCAGCACCCGGGGGCCCGGCGAGAGGGTGCGCGGGCTGGGCGCGGGCATCGGGGGCTCAGGCCAGCTGCGCTTGACGAGGTCGAGGACGTCCGGCAGCTGGTAGAGCTCGATCAGGTCGAGCTGGCAGTGCGGGCAGTTCATCAGGTGGGCTTCGAACTGGGTGTTCTCGGCTTCGCTGAGGACGCCGAGCACGTACGCGGCGACGTCGGTGTGTGCGGATCCGGCCACGCTCAGTTCACCCCCGCTCGCGCAAGGCCCGGCGCAGCGCGCGGACGGCGTGGTGGATGCGGGATTTGACGGTGCCGGGCGGCACGCCGAGGGTCGCCGCGACCTCGTTCACGGTCCGATCGCGCAGGTAGGTCTGCTGGATGGCCTCCCGCTGCTCGGGCGAAAGTCCCTGCAGCGCCTCGTAAACGATCATCGCGGCGAGCGTCCGGTCCGATTCGTCGGACACCGCGATCGCGTCGGATTCGATCTCCTCGAGCTCCTGGGGCCGGACGCTGCGGCTGCGCCAGCCGTCGATGACGGTACGCCGGGCCACCGTGAACAACCAGGCACGCAGCATCTCAGGCTGGCGGTCGAGCTTGTCGGCGTTCCGCCACGCCTTGATCAGGGTCTCCTGCACGACGTCTTCGGCCCACTGCCGGTCGTGGCCGGTCAGCCGCAGTGCGAACGCCATCAGGGACCCGCCGAACTCCTGGTAAAGCGCCTTCGCCAGATCGTCGTGGCCGTCGCCGGGCTCGACGACGGCATCCTGATCTCCGATGGATCTCAGCGCTCGGGTGTGCCGTCCCACGCGGGACATCCTGGTGGGCCGGACGGCCTACGTCCAGTACTTCCGGCCCGCAAACCGGGAGCAAAACTTTTTTGAACCGTTTCCGGACCGTGTCCGTATCCCCTACCGAAGACCCCGACCAGGCGTTGTCCCCCGCAACGCTCCGCATCCACTCCGGACCGAATGTCCACTGTGGATCTTTCGCGCCCTTTTCCGTTGCACTACCGGCAACAGCGCGTAGTCATGCCCCACGGAGGAGCAGTGATTCGCATTCCCCGCCCGGTGGTCCCCGCCGCCGTGTGCCTCACCGCACTCGCCCTGCTCACCGCCTGTACCGCCGGCGCCGCCACCACCTCGGGCGGCGGTTACGCCGCCGGCGGCGCCGCCGGGATGCAGATGCCCGGCATGCAGCAGGGACAGGTCGTCCTGCCGATGCCGCAGTCCATCACCGCCGACCCGAACAACCCGGCGAAGAGCCAGCTCAGGGCAGCGAAGACGTTCGACCTCGGGCTTCTGCTCGTCGACGGGACCGGCTACACGATCTACCGGTACGACCGGGACACCCCCAAGCCCTCGCGGTCCAACTGCACCGGTGCGTGCGCGACCAAGTGGATCCCGGTCAAGGCCGGTGGCAACCTCCCGGCGATCGACGTCGACCAGTCGCTGATCGGGCAGGTCACCCGCGACGACGGCAGTGAGCAGCTCACCCTCGCCGGCTGGCCGCTCTACCACTTCACCGGCGACAGCGAACCGGCCGACACCTCCGGCCAGGGCGCCGACCAGGCCTGGTACCCGATCGCGCCCGACGGCAAGAAGATCACGCTGACCCAGGACGAGTGGAGGCAAAATGCGTTCGGCGTCTGAGCTCGCCGGGTTCGGGTTCGAGCCCCCCTCGGTCCTCGAGCGGTCCCGTCCGCTGGTCCGGATCCTGTTCGTGGTGGTCGCGGTCCTGGCGCTGCTCGCGCCGGGATCGACCTCGCTCGCCCAGACCACCTCGGTGTCCGACACCGACGCCGTGCTCCTGACCAAGGTCCGGCAAGCCGGCCTGTGGGAGATGCCGTCGGGCATGATGGCGATGGAGAAGGGCAGCCCGATCGTCCAGAAGATCGGCTTCGCGATCATGATGGACCACGGCCGCCTCGACGTGGCGACCCGCGCGCTCTCCCAGAAGCTGAACTCGCCGGTCCCCGACCAGCCCTCCGACGAACAGCGCGGCTGGCTCGGCGAGGAGATGGCCGCTTCCCCCGGCCCGGCGTTCGACCGCGTCTTCGCCAACCGGCTGCGCGCGGCGCACGGCCAGGTCTTCGCCATTCTGGCGCAGCTGCGGGCCGGCACCCGCAACGACGACGTGCGTGCCTTCGCGACCGTCGGCAACCAGGCCGTGCTGCGGCACATGACGATGCTCGAGAGCTCCGGGATGGTCGACTACACCGCGCTGCCCGCCCCGGCCGTCTCCACGACCGCCGCGCCCACCGGGATCCAGCTCGGCCTCGACACGTCCCAGATCGCCGTGGTGGGAGCACTGTTCCTGCTGGTCGGTGGCGGCCTGTTCTACGTGCTGCGGCAGGTCAAGAGCAACCGTGGCCGCGCCAAGGCGTCCCGGCCGGCCACCGTGAGAACCGGGGGTAGCCATGGTTGAGACGTGGCACGACGCGACGATCTTCCTCACCCAGCAGTTCCAGCCGAAGACCGACCCGGCGGCCCGCGGTCTCGCGGCCTTCGCCGCCCGGACGTCCTACGCGGCGACGATGCTGACGCTCACCTGGGGCGTGCTCACCGCGACCGGCTGGATCCGCTCGGTGACCGGCCGCAAGGGCCTGCGCAGCACCCACATGGTGCTGGCCACCGCGACGATCATCTTCGGCATGGTCCACGCGCTGGGCTTCACCTACCTGACGGTCGCCCCGTACAGCTTCGCCTACATGTTCGTCCCGTTCGGCTCCGGACAGGAGGCACGGCACATCGCGGGCATCGTCGGCTTCGAGGTCATGTTCGCCATCTTCCTGACCGCCGGCCTGCAGCGCTTCACGTCCTACCGGCGCTGGCTGTGGCTGCACCGCTGCGCGTACCCGGCGGTGGCGCTCATCGCGATCCACTCCTGGTTCGGGGCCATCGCGAACGGCCACCTCTCGGTCACCTGGCTGGCCGGCATCACGCTGCTCGTCCCGGCCGTGACGGTGTCGATGCTGCGGTTCATGCCGGCCCGCACCCTGGAACGCATCGGACTCGTGGAAGAGCAGGTGGCCTGACATGCCCTTCCGCTTACCCGGCGGCGGCCCCCGGATCAGCGTCGACAACGACCGGTGCGAGCTCTACGGCATCTGTGCCATGGAGGCACCGGACGTGTTCGACCTGGGCCAGGACGGCCGCTTGCGCTTCCACACGCGACTGCTCGACGAAACCACCATTGAACAGGCGAAGATGGCCGCTCGCTGCTGCCCGATGCAGGCGGTCGTGATGAGAGGGGACCTCGATGGCTGACGGCGACCGGATCGTCATCGTCGGCGCGGGCGTCGCCGGGCTGCGTGCCGCGGAACGCTTGCGGGAACAGAAGTTCGACGGGGAGATCGTCCTGATCGGCGACGAGGCCCGGCGGCCCTACCACCGGCCGATGGTCTCCAAGGCGCTGGTGATGGGGACCGAACGGCCCAGCGACGTGGGCCTTTCGCACTACCTGCCGGACCTCGACGTGCACTGGCGGCTCGGCGCGCGGGTCACGCACCTGGACACCACCGAGCGGGTCGTGCACCTGCCCGGCGGCGAGTCCCTCTGGTACGACGGCCTGATCGCCGCGACCGGCGTCTACCCGCGGCACCTGCCCGGCGCGCCGCGGCACGACCCGCGGGTGCGGATCCTGCGCACGGTCGAGGACTCGATGGCGGTGCGGCGCTGCCTCAACGCCAGCAAGAAGCCGGCCGTCGTGATCGGGGCCGGCCTGATCGGCAACGAGTTCGCCGCGAGCATGCGGCACATCGGCCGGGACGTCACCCTGATCGGGCACGCGAAGGCGCCGCTGCACCGCTTCGGCGACCGCGTCTCCAGCGGCATCGTCGAGGCGCACCACGAGCACCGGGCGAACCTGGCGATGCGGAGCGAAGTCCGGCACTGGATCAGCACGAAGGACACCGTCGGGCTGCACCTGACGAACAACCAGCTGCTGGTCGCCAGCGTCGTCGTGCTCGCCATCGGCAGCGTCCCGTCGGTGGACTGGATGCGCGGCTCCGGCCTCGACATCAGCGACGGCGTGCTCTGCGACTCGAAGCTGTTCGCCGAAGGTGCCTCCGACGTCGTCATCGCCGGCGACATCGCGCGCTGGCCGAACCTGCGCTTCGACGAGACGCCGCGGCGGGTCGAGCACTGGATCAACGCCGTGGAGTCGGCCCGGCACGCGGCGGACAACCTGCTGATGGGCCACTCCAGCGCCATTCCGTTCACCCCGCTCCCCCGCGCCTGGTCGACGCTGTACGACACGCGCCTGCAGATGTGCGGGATGCCGTCGCTGGCCGAGGACACCGTGTCACTGGCCGACGGCATCACCGGCTTCGTCCGCGACGGCAGGCTCGTCGGCATCTCCTGCTGGGACAAGCCGCGGGCGATGCTCGACTGGATGGCCGAGCTGGACCGCCGGCTGCCCGCCCCCGACTACGTGCCGGAGCCGGAGCCCGCGCCCGTCGCCGAGGTCCCGCAGGTCCCGGTGGTCGAGCCGGCGCTCGCCGCGCTGGCGGCCGAGGTGCCGCCGGAGTTCGACAGCGGGTTCGACGCGCAGGCCTTCGAGCGCGAGTTCGAGAGCGAGTTCGCCAACGACATCCCGACGACGGCGTTCCCCGCGCAGTCCCCGCCCACGACGGCGCTGCAGGCGCAGTCGCTGCCCGCGGCGGCGCTGCCGACGATGGCCATCCCGATGGGGAGGTAACGAAGCCGGGGCGGGGCTGCGCGCGGCGGCCCCCGTCCCTTGCCGGCCACCACTCCCCCTCCGCGGCTGGGTGGTGTGGTGGCCGGCCCCAGCGTCCCCCTGCCCGCCTCGCGTCCGGAAGGAACGAGCGCCCGGCGGGCCAGGAGAGGGCCATCCCGAGGGAACCCGACGCCCCCGGGGTGGCCTTCTTCCGGCGCACCGGGTGGGGCCCGGGGCCGAGCGCCGCGGCGGGTCACTCCGCCGGGGCGCACGGGCCGTGGAGATCGGTCCGGCGGACGGGTATGCCGCCGGAAGGAACGCCACGCCTCTTGCAGCACCGGTGCACGGCCGTCCCGGGGGCACGGGAACCCCCGGGACGGTCTTCACCGCTTGCGCCGCGACCACCGCGATTCCGCCACGACCAGACCGCCGAGGACGAGCACCGCCACCCCGGCGACGCGCAGCCCGGCGTCGGTCCCCGCGACGAACGCCGTGACGACGTCGGACGCGCGGGGCGCCCGGGCGAGGGCTTCGGCCACGGTGTGCGCCCCGCGGACGTCCGGCGGCAAGGCGGCGGCGAACCGCGCGGTGGACACCGTGCCGACCACGGCAACGCCGAGCGCGCTGCCGAACTCCCGGGTGGTGGCCTGCAGCCCGGTGCCGACCCCGGCCTGGGCCGGCGGCAGGGCACCGGCGATCACGCCCGACAGCGTCGGCAACGCCAGCGTCACCCCGATCCCGGTCACGACGAGCCAGGCCGCGTAGGCGGCATACGGGGTGCCCGCGTCGCTCGTGGACAGTCCGAGCAGGCCGGCCCCGACGAACCCGAACGCGCACGCGACGGCGGTGTCGAGGCCGATCCGCCCGGCCAGGCGCCCCACGTGCCGTCCGCCGAGGACGATCGGCACCGTCAGCGGCACGATCCCCAGCCCGGTCGCCAGCACGCCGAACCCCTTGGCGTACTGCAGGAACGACGCGTTGACGTAGAACAGCGCGAACATGCCGAAGAAGATCGCGGTCAGCCCGAGGCAGGCGCTGCGCAGGCCGGCGATCCGGAACAGCCGGGGGTCCAGCAGCGGGTGCGCGGACCGCAATTCGGTGCCCACCCACGCCGCGAACAGGACGGCGGAGGCGGCGAACGCGGTGACGACGACCGCGCTGCCCCAGCCCGCCTCCGGACCCTGGACGATCCCGAGCAGCAGCGCGACCGACGCCCCGGTCAGCAGCACGGCGGCCAGGGGGCCGAGCGGGCGGTCGTGGCGCGACGACACCGGCGTGCCCCGGGCGACCAGGGCGGCGAGCCCCAGTGAGACCGCCGCCGCGGCGGCGAACAGCCAGCGCCACGAGCCGGCCGTCAGGACCAGGCCGCCGCCGACGTTGCCGGCCACCCCGCCGATCCCGGTCATCGACGCCCAGGTGGCGATCGTCGCCGGTGTGCGCTCGGCGGGCACGGCGTGCAGCAGGACGGCGAGCGAGTTGGACAGCACCGCGGCCGCGCCGATCCCGGTGAGCGCCCGGCCGGCGAGCAGGACGGCGACGTCCGGTGCCGCCGCCGACAGCAGCGTGCCCGCGGCGAACAGCCCGAGCCCGGTCAGCAGGACGCCTTTGCGGCCGAACCGGTCGCCCGCGGCACCGGCGGGGATCACCAGGCAGGCGAACACGATCACGTAGGTGTCGACGATCCAGACGAGGGCCGGCGCGGACGGGTGCAGCGCGCTCGCGGCGAACAGCGGGACGGCGAGGTTGATCGCCGCGACCATCCCGACGACGAGCACGACCGCGGCGCACATAAGCGTGAGCAGGCCGCGGTGGGACACGGGGGCGCGGAGCGAGGGGTAAGAGGACATGAGCTCGACGGTAGGAACGGGGAACCACTGCGCGCGACGCAACTTCGGCAATAGACGTTTGCGTATGCTGCAACTGTGCCCGAGCAGCTCGACCTGAACCTCCTGCGCGTGTTCGACGCGCTCCTGCGGGACGGGAGCGTGACGGCGGCGGCCGAGCGCCTGCACCTGTCCATCCCGGCGACCAGCCGGGCGCTGGGCCGGCTGCGGCGGGCGATGGGCGACCCGATCCTGGTGCGCGCCGGGCGCGGGCTGGCCCCGACGCCGTTCGCGCTGCGCACGGCACCGCGGGTGCGCTCGCTGCTGGAGGAAGCGGCGTCCCTGGTCAACACCGACTTTTCGCTCGCCGCCCTGGAGCGGACCTTCACGATCCGCATCAACGACGGCGTGGCCGCGACCCTGGCGACCGCGGCGGCCGAGGCCACGGCGGCGGCCGCTCCGGGCGTCACCCTGCGGTTCGTGGCCGAAGGCAGCGAAAGCACCGAGGCCCTGCGCGACGGCTCGATCGACCTGGACATCGGCGTGGGCGGGCAGCCGGCACCCGACATCCGGACCGCCGTGCTGTACCGCGAACGCCTGGTGGCCGCGGTGCGCGCGGACAGCCCGCTGGGCCGGCACCGCCGTCCGACGCTCGCGCAGCTGTGCCGGCACCCGCACGTCTCGGCCTCCCGCCGCGGCCTGGCCCGCGGGCCGCTGGACGACGTGCTCGAAACGGCGGCCCTGCGCCGCCACGTCGCCGCCGTCGTGCCCACCGCCGCCGTCGCCGCGCTCGTGATCGCTTCGAGCCCCTACGTGGGGCTGCTGCCGCAGCGCCTCGCCGAGCAGTACGGCGCCGCCCTCGGCCTCCGCTGGTTCCCGGTCCCGGCGGACCTGCCCGAAATGGAGGTCCGGCTGTCCTGGCACGCCCGCCTCGACGCCGACCCGGCCCAGCAGTGGCTGCGGGAGACGCTCCGCGAAGCACTCCGCTGACCACCGCGTTGCCACCGCGAAGGCCGTCCTTGTGGCAGGATCCGAGCGTGACCAGCTCCGCCACGGCGCAGTACCTGCGTGACCTCGCGCTGCTGCGCCGGGTCCGGGACCGGATCGACCGGGAGTACGCCCAGCCCCTCGACGTCGAGGCGCTGGCCCGTGGCGTGAACATGTCGGCCGGGCACCTCAGCCGGCAGTTCCGGCGAGCGTACGGAGAGTCACCGTATTCGTACCTCATGACGCGGCGGATCGAACGGGCGATGGCCCTGCTGCGCACGGGCGAACTGAGCGTCACCGAGGTCTGCTTCACCGTCGGCTTCTCGTCGCTGGGCACCTTCAGCACCCGGTTCGCCGAGCTGGTCGGCACACCCCCGAGCGTCTACCGCGAGCAGCAGGCCGAGGCCACCGTCGGGATGCCGCCGTGCGTGGCCAAACAGGTCACCAGACCGATCAGGAATCGAGAAGCGCGGCCCTCGACGGCCACCTAGGGTGACCACCATGGACGTCACCATTCACTCGAGCTTCCTCCCGCACACGGACCCGGAAGCGTCGCTCGCCTTCTACCGCGACCTGCTCGGCTTCGAGGTCCGCCAGAACGTCAAGTACGGCGACATGCAGTGGATCACCGTCGGCCCGCCGAACCAGCCGGACACCGCGATCGTGCTGTCGCCGGTGGCCGCGACGCCGGGCCTGACCGACGACGAGCGCCGCATGATCGCCGAGATGATGGCCAAGGGCACCTACGCCTCGGCCAACCTGGCCACCGACGACCTCGACGGCCTCTTCGCCAAGCTCGAGGCGGGCAACGCCGAAGTCGTCCAGGAGCCGGTCGAGCAGCCCTACGGCATCCGTGACTGCTCGTTCCGCGACCCGGCAGGCAACCTCCTGCGCATCCAGGAACTGCGCTGACCACGCTGCTCGCGGAAAGGAAACCCCGACATGTGTCTCGGCTTGAAAACAGTCGCGCAGGAACATTTCCGTGAGCTGGCATTGTTGCGGCGCGTCCGCGACCGCATCGACCGCGAGCGCGCACTGCCGCTGGACATCGATTCGCTCGCGGCCGTGGCGGACCTCCCCATCGCATTGTTCGTCCGCCGGTTCCGGGACGCTTATGGCCTTTCGCCGCACGATTACCGGCGGGCGACCGAAGCCGTCAGGAATCGAGAAGCACTGGCCGCGAATCCCGCCGTAGCTTGATTCCACCTGCCCGACGCTGAACGCTGGAGAACCCCGATGAGCAAGCCCACGAGGACGAACGCACCGCACGTGGCCGACAGCCACGACCTGATCCGCGTCCACGGCGCGCGCGTGAACAACCTCAGGGACGTCAGCGTCGAGCTGCCCAAGCGGCGGCTGACGGTGTTCACCGGCGTCTCCGGGTCCGGCAAGAGCTCGCTGGTCTTCAGCACGATCGCCGCCGAATCGCAGCGGCTGATCAACGAGACCTACAGCACCTTCGTGCAGGGGTTCATGCCGACGCTGGCCCGGCCCGACGTCGACGTCCTCGACGGGATCACCACCGCGATCATCGTCGACCAGGAGCGGATGGGCGCCAACCCGCACTCCACGGTCGGCACCGCCACCGACGCCAACGCGATGCTGCGCATCCTGTTCAGCCGGCTCGGGCAGCCGCACATCGGCTCCCCGCAGGCGTTTTCGTTCAACGTCGCCTCGATCAGCGGCGCCGGCGCGGTCACCATCGAAAAGGGCGGCCGGCAGATCAAGGAGCGCCGCAGCTTCAGCATCACCGGCGGCATGTGCCCGCGCTGCGAAGGCCGCGGCAAGGTCAACGACATCGACCTGACCGCGCTCTTCGACGAGAACAAGTCGCTCAACGAGGGCGCGATCACGATCCCGGGCTACAGCATGGAAGGCTGGTACGGCCGCATCTTCCGCGGCTCCGGCTTCTTCGACCCGGACAAGCCGATCAAGAAGTACACCAAGAAGCAGTTCGCCGACCTGGTGTACAAGGAACCGACGAAGATCAAGGTCGAGGGCATCAACCTGACCTACTCCGGGCTGGTGCCGGCGATCCAGAAGTCCTTCCTGTCCAAGGACGTCGACGCGATGCAGCCGCACATCCGCGCGTTCGTCGAGCGCGCGGTGACGTTCCAGACCTGCCCGGACTGCGCCGGCACGCGGCTGTCGGCGGAAGCGCGGTCGTCGAAGATCGACGGGATCGGCATCGCCGACGCGTGCGCGATGCAGATCAGCGACCTCGCCGCGTGGGTGGCGAAGCTGTCCGAGCCGTCGGTCGCGCCGCTGCTGGACGCGCTGAAGCACACCCTCGACTCGTTCGTCGAAATCGGCCTCGGCTACCTCTCCCTCGACCGTCCATCCGGGAGCCTTTCGGGCGGGGAAGCCCAGCGCACCAAGATGATCCGGCACCTCGGGTCGTCGCTGACCGACGTCACCTACGTCTTCGACGAGCCGACGATCGGCCTGCACCCGCACGACATCCGGCGCATGAACGACCTGCTGCTGCAGCTGCGCGACAAGGGCAACACGGTGCTGGTCGTGGAGCACAAGCCGGAGGCGATCGCGATCGCCGACCACGTCGTCGACCTCGGGCCGCGCGCCGGCACCGAAGGCGGCGAAATCGTCTTCGAGGGCACTGTGGACGGTCTGCGGTCCAGTGGCACGCTGACCGGGCGGCACCTCGACGACCGGGCGTCGCTGAAGTCGTCGGTGCGCTCGCCGTCGGGGGTCCTCCAGGTGCGCGGGGCGGCCACGCACAACCTGCAGGACGTCGACGTCGACATCCCGCTCGGCGTGCTGGTGGTCGTGACCGGGGTGGCGGGCTCGGGCAAGAGCTCGCTGATCCACGGTTCGGTGTCCGGCGGCGAGGGGGTGGTGACGGTCGACCAGGCCGGCATCCGCGGCTCGCGCCGGAGCAACCCGGCGACGTACACGGGTCTGCTGGAGCCGATCCGCAAGGCGTTCGCCAAGGCCAACGGCGTGAAGCCGGCCCTGTTCAGCGCCAACTCCGAAGGCGCGTGCCCGAACTGCAACGGCGCCGGCGTGGTCTACACGGACCTGGGGATCATGGCGGGCACCGCGACGCCGTGCGAGGTGTGCGAGGGCAAGCGGTTCAACGCCGACGTGCTGGAGTACACCTTCGGCGGCCGCGACATCAGCGAGGTGCTCGGGATGCCGGTCACCGAAGCGCTCGAATTCTTCGCTTCCGGTGACGCGGCTCTGCCGGCGGCGCACAAGATCCTCACGCACCTGTCCGACGTCGGCCTCGGCTACCTGACGCTCGGCCAGCCGTTGACGACCCTGTCCGGCGGCGAGCGGCAGCGGATCAAGCTGGCGACGCACATGGCGGAGCAGGGCGGGGTGTACGTCCTCGACGAGCCGACCGCGGGCCTGCACCTGGCGGACGTCGAGCAGCTGCTGGGCCTGCTGGACCGGTTGGTGGACGCGGGCAAGTCGGTGATCGTCATCGAGCACCACCAGGCGGTGATGGCCCACGCGGACTGGCTCATCGACCTCGGCCCGGGCGCCGGCCACGACGGCGGCCGGATCGTGTTCGAGGGCACGCCGGCGCAGCTGGTGAAGGCGCGGAAGAAGACGCTGACGGGCAAGCACCTCGCGGAGTACGTCGCCTCCTGACCCGGGCGCGGTAGGGCTGGCCCCCGCAAAGCGCCTGGGGCGCGCCGGATTCCCGCGCGGGGGCCCACCGCGAAGACTCGGGGGCGTGACCACCACAGAGAACCTCGTCGGCAGTGACTTCGCCCGGCTGAGCCACCGCATCTCCGCCGCCGGCCTGCTGGCCCGGCGGCCCGGCTACTACACCGCGCGGATCGCCGTCGTGACCGGACTGTTCGGCGCCGGCTGGGTGGCCTTTGCACTGCTGGGGAACTCGTGGTGGCAGCTCGCCGTCGCGGGCTTCATGGCCGTCATGTTCGGGCAGATCGCGTTGCTCTCCCACGATCTCGCGCACAAGCAGGTGTTCCGGCGACGGCGGCCCACCGAAACCGCCGGGCTGCTCGCCGGGAACCTCGGGATCGGGATGAGCTACGGCTGGTGGATGGACAAGCACACCCGCCACCACGCCAACCCGAACCACGAAGAGCTCGACCCCGACGTCGATCCGGACATCCTCGTCTGGTCGAAGGACCAGGCCCGGGCCAGCCGCGGCGTGCCCCGGTTCATCGGGCGGCACCAGGCCTTCCTGTTCTTCCCGCTGCTCACCCTCGAAGGCCTGAACCTGCACTGGTCCGGGATCCGCGCGGTCCGCAAGCCGGGCCTGCGCCGCCGCGGCACCGAAGCCGCCCTGCTCGCCGCGCACTTCGTCCTCTACTTCAGCGCGCTGCTCACCGTTCTCAGCCCGGGGATGGCGTTGCTGTTCTTCGCCGTCCACCAGGGACTGTGGGGTGTCTACATGGGATCGATCTTCGCGCCCAACCACAAGGGCATGCCGACGCTGACCGGGCGCACCGAGCTCGACTTCCTCCGCAAGCAGGTGCTGACTTCGCGCAACGTCCGCGGCGGTGCCGTCACCGACGTCGCCCTCGGCGGCCTCAACTACCAGATCGAGCACCACCTGTTCCCGAGCATGCCGTCGCCGCACCTGCGGCGGGCGCAGCCGATCGTCCAGGCCTACTGCGCCGAGCTGGGCATCCCGTACCTGCAGACGAGCCTCGTCGAGTCCTACCGGCAGGCCCTCACCCACCTGCACGAAGCTGGGGCGCCTCTCAGGAAGGGTTCGTAGACTCGGGGCATGAGGAAAACGATCGCGGCCCTGCGCGACCTGCCGGCGGCGTTCGGCGCGAAGGCCACCGGCGCGCGGGCCGAGCGGGTCCGCTCCTCGCCCCAGTTCGACGGCAAGGTGTTCCGCAACGCGGCGCCGCGGCACCCGATGACCGCGGCGTCGATGCGCACCATCTTCCGCGAGATGTTCTTCGGCGAGCACCGTGAGCTGCGCAAACCGGCCGGCGCGGTGCCGCTGGTCGCGGCGGCGCCGGTCGAGTCGGCCGACGGCCTGCACCTGACCTGGTACGGCCACGCGTCCACGCTGGTCGAGCTCGACGGCGCCCGCGTGCTGCTCGACCCGGTGTGGAGCGACCGGGTCTCCCCCGCGGCGTTCGCCGGCCCGCGACGGCTGCACGAGCCGCCGGTGCCGCTGTCGGCCCTCGGCCGGATCGACGCGGTCGTCATCTCGCACGACCACTACGACCACCTCGACCTGGCGACGGTCCGCGCGCTGGTGACGTCGTCCGAGGCGCCGTTCCTGGTGCCGCTCGGCGTCGGGGCGCACCTGGAGCGCTGGCACGTCCCGGCCGAGCGGATCATCGAGCTCGACTGGCACGAAGAGGCGACGGTGGCGGGCGTCCGGTTCGTCGCGACACCGGCCCAGCACTTCTCCGGCCGCGGCATCACGAACGACGACACGCTGTGGACGTCGTGGGCCCTGCTGGGCCCGGAGCACCGGGTGTTCTACAGCGGTGACACCGGGTACTTCGACGGGTTCGCGGCGATCGGCGCGGAGCACGGCCCGTTCGACGCGGCCCTGATCCAGATCGGCGCGTACGCCCCGCTGTGGCCGGACATCCACATGACGCCGGAGGAGGGCGTCGCGGCGGGCCTCGACGTCCGGGCGAAGCTGCTGGTCCCGGTCCACTGGGCGACGTTCCAGCTGGCGATGCACCCGTGGGGCGAGCCGGCCGACCGCGTGTGGAGCGAGGCGAAGGAGGCCGACCTCCCGCTGGCGATCCCCCGCCCGGGCGAGCGCATCGACGCGGCCGAGCCACCCGCGGTGGACGGCTGGTGGCAAGCGCTGTGACCCGGCAGCCGACACGCGTGATCAGCAAGCCGACACGCGTGATCGGGCGCCGACACGGCCCGCCGCCGTGTCGACCCGTGGATCACGCGTGTCGACCCGTCAATCACGCGTGTCGGCTGTTTCCGCACGGCGTCGAGCCCGGGAGGGCGTGTGAAGCTGAAGCTGGACCTGCACGACGTCTACAACCGCGGGGGCGAGATCGACCGGGCCCTGCGCGCGATCATCGACGAGGCCGTCGCCAAGAAGGCGCCGCTCGTCGAGATCATCCCCGGCAAGGGGTCGGGTCAGCTGAAGAAGCACGTCCTGCGGTTCCTCGAGCGCAAGGACGTCAAGGCGCTCTACCACCGGGTCGAGAAGGACAAGGACAACTTCGGCCGGGTGTTCGTGCACTTCCGCTGGAAGTGACCTCAGAACCGGCTGTCATGGCGGGCTGCGGACCAGGCCCGGTCCCAGGCCGCCGCGTGGAAGCGGGCCAGCACGAACCGGGTGGCGCCGTAGAGCCCCGCCAGTGCGCCGGTGATCACGGCCCACAGCAGGATCGCCGCGAACACGCCGTCGGCCGCCGAGGTCGAGGCGGACAGGGGCTCGCCGGTCAGCTCGCCGTGCTGGTCGAGCCACACCGCGACGCGGGTGCCCGCCGGACTGCCCGGGTCGGCGAGGACGTCGCCGGTGTGGCGGGTGCCGCGCGCGTCGAACCAGGCCGCCGGGACCGTCGTCTGGGCGGCCGGGGCGCCGGCGCCATCGGTGCTGTACGACGGGCTGGACGCCGCGGCGAGCGAGACGGCCGTGGCCGGGTGGCGGGTCGTGCGCTCCTCCGCCGCGCGAGCCGTCTGCGCCCCGTACGTCTCGGAGCCGAACGCCGCCGCGAAGGGTATTGCGAGCAACGCACCGGCGACGGCGAGGAGCAGCAGAAACGCCTCGACGCGGTCGCCCGCCCGGGCCAGGGGGTTTCGGCCCGGCAGCAACCGGCGCCGGAACCGGGCGATCCGCCCGCTGGACCCACGCATGCGCACCGCACCTCCCGGGAAGATGTCTTCTCGGTAACAGTGTGCGCGCCGGGGCTCGGCTTTCTCTCGCGAATGGGATGCGGCCCACCTGTGAATCCGTGCACAACCACCCGGTGGAGCTACCCCGGTTACAGCCAGTCGTCGGGGCGGGGCCAGGGCATCAGGGCCGCGAGCGCGTCGCGGGCCGGCTCGGTGACCGCGTACCGGCCGCGGTGGAACAGCAGCGGGCGGGCCTCCGACGGCGCGCCCAGCGCGGTCACCCGGCCGATCACGACGTAGTGGTCGCCGGCTTCGTGGACGGCTTCCAGTGCACAGTCGATCCAGGTCAGCGCGCCGTCGAGCAGGGGGGCGCCCGACGGCGCGGGGGTCCAGCCGACCCGGGCGAACTTGTCCTCGCCGCGGGCGCCGAACACCGCGCTGATCTCCTGCTGGTCCTCGGCCAGCACGTTGACCGCGAACCGGCCCGCCGCGGCCAGCACCGGCCAGGTCCGTGACGTCCGGGCCGGGCAGAACAGCACCAGCGGCGGGTCGAGCGACAGCGCGGCGAACGACTGGCAGGCGAACCCGGCCAGAGTGTCGCCGTCGCGGCCGGTGACGACCGTGACGCCCGTGCAGAAGTGCCCGAGCACACTGCGGAACTCGGTCTGGTCGACCGCCACGGACGTCATGCGCCCGGGGGCCGCGCGCCGACCGAGAAGTCGTGGCCCCACAGCGAAACCGCGGTGCTCTCGCGGGCGATCCAGTTGTCGTCGTCGACCTGGCGGCCTTCGCAGCCGAACTCGACGTCGAAGCCGCCGGGGGTCTTCATGTAGAACGAGAGCATCAGGTCGTTGACGTGCCGGCCGAGCGTGGCCGACATCGGCACCTTCCGCCGGATCGCGCGGTCGAGGCACAGGCCGACGTCGTCGGTGTTCTCGACCTCGACCATCAGGTGCACGATCCCGCTCGGCGTCGGCATCGGCAGGAACGCCAGGCTGTGGTGGCGCGGGTTGCAGCCGAAGAACCGCAGCCACGCGGGCGGCCCGTCGGCCGGCCGCCCGACCATTTGCGGCGGCAGGCGCATCGAGTCGCGCAGCCGGAAGCCGAGCACGTCGCGGTAGAACCGCAGCGACGCCTCGTCGTCCTTTGTGGACAAGACGACGTGGCCGAGGCCCTGCTCGCCGGTGACGAACGTGTGGCCGTACGGGCTGACCACGCGCCGGTGCTGCAGCGCGACGCCGTGGAACACCTCCTGGGTGTTGCCGGACGGGTCCTCGAAGCTGATCAGCTCGTCGACGCGGCGATCGGCCAGCTCGTCGGGCGTGCCCTCCTTGTAGGGCACCGACGCACTGTCCAATCGGGACCGCAGCTCGGCCAGCTCGCCCGCGTGGGCGACCTCCCAGCCGGTGACGGCCAGCCGGTCCGCGTCGCCCGGGGAGACGACCAGCCGCGCGGGGAAGTCGTCCATGCGCAGGTACAGCGCGTCCGGGTTGGTGCCGCTGCCTTCGACCATGCCGAGCACCTTGAGCCCGTACTCGCGCCACGCGGCCATGTCGGTGGCTTCGATGCGGAGGTAGCCCAGTGACCGGATGCCCATCAGGAACTCCCGAGGAAGTCGAGGGCCAGCCGGTTGAACTCGTCGAACTTCTCCAGCTGGGCCCAGTGCCCGCAGCCGCCGAACACGTGCAGCTGCGCGCGTGGAATCGTCTTGAGTGCGAGCAACGCGCCGTCCAGGGGGTTCACGCGGTCTTCGCGGCCCCAGATCAAGAGTACGCGCTGGCGCAGGCGGTGCGCCTCGCGCCAGAGCAGGCCCTCTTCGTAGCTGTCCGGCTGCGCGAACGACATCCCCATCGCCCGCATGGCGGCGAGCGACTCGGGCGTGTTCGCGGCGGCGAAGCGTTCGTCGATCAGCTCGTCGGTGATCAGCGCCTGGTCGTGGACCATGATCCGCAGGAAGGCCTCCATGCGTTCGCGCGACGGCTTGGCCGCGAACCGCCCGAGGTTCTTGACGCCTTCGGTCGGGTCGGGCGCGAACAGGTTGACGCTCAGCCCGCCCGGCCCCATCAGCACCAGCCGCCCGGCCCGCTTGCCGTGGTTCAACGCAAACCGGACCGACGCCCCTCCCCCCAGGGAGTTGCCGACGAAGTGGGCGCGCTCGATGCCGAGCGCGTCCATCAGCACGGCGACGGCGTCAGCGCTGTGCCGGAAGTACTGCGGGTGCTCGGCCGGCTTGTCCGACCGCCCGAAGCCGGGCTGGTCGACGGCGATCGTGCGGTAGTGCTTGGCGAACTCCGGCAGGTTGCGCCCGAAGTTGCTCCAAGCCGACGCGCCCGGTCCGCCGCCGTGCAGCAGGATCACGGTCTCGGCGTGCTCGGCGCCGGCCTCGTGGTAGTGCAGCTTCAGCGAGCCCGCCTGGACGTACTTGCCTTCGGGAGCGGCCATCAGTACATCGCGTTCTCGACGGGGAGCCCGAAGACCCCGGTGCCGAACATGACGTACGCGCGCTCGGCGTCGTTGGCCGCGTGGACGCGGCCCGCGTGCGCGTCGCGCCAGAAGCGCTGGATCGGCGTCCCCCGCTGGATCGCGCGGCCGCCGGAGTTCTCGAAGAGCCGGTCGATCGCCGAGATCGCACGTTCGGTGCCGCGCACCTGGTCGCGCCGGACGCGCAGCCGCAGGTCGCTGGGCAGCCGTTCCTCGCGCTTGGCGAGTTCGTACAGCTCCTCGATGTTGCGGGTCAGCTGCAGCCAGGCCGCGTCGATCTCACTGGCCGCCTCGGCGATCCGCACCTTGGCGAACGGGTCCTCTTTGGACTGCTCACCGGCGTACGCGGCCCGCACGCGCTTGCGCTGGTGCTCGACGTGCGCGTCGTAGGCACCCTGGGCCATGCCGATGATCGGCGCGGTGATCGTGCTCGGGTGCACCGAACCGTACGGGAGCCGGTACAGCGGGCCGGGGTTGACGGCCTGGCCCGGCACCTTGCACTTCGACGTCGCGATGAAGCTCAGCGCCCGGTGCTGCGGCACGAAGACGTCCTCGACGACGATGTCGTTCGAGCCGGTGCCGCGCAGGCCGATCGTGTCCCAGACGTCCACAATGGAGTAGTCGGCGATCGGCAGCAGGTACGTGCAGAAGTCGACCGGCTTGCCATCCTTGAACGCCGGCCCGCCCAGCAGCACCCACGTGCAGTGGTCACAGCCGGAGGAGAAGCTCCACCGGCCTGACAGCCGGTAGCCGCCTTCGACGACTTCGGCCTTGCCCATCGGCGCGTACGACGAGGAGATCCGCACGTCCTGGTCCTCGCCCCAGACCTCCTGCTGCGCCTGCGCGTCGAACAGGGCCACGTGCCACGGGTGGACGCCGAGGATGGAGGCGACCCAGCCGGTGGACCCGCACGCGCTCGCGATCAGCTTGACCGCGGTGTAGAAGCTCACCGGGTCGGCTTCGAAGCCCCCGTGGAGCGTCGGCTGCAGCAGCTTGAAGAACCCGGTCTCCTGCAGGGCCTTGACGGACTCCTCGGGGACGCGGCGCGCGTCCTCGGTGTCCTGGGCCCGTTCCCGCAGGACCGGCAGGAGGTCCCGGACCCCGGCGATCACCTGCTCGCTCATGCGCAGTCCTCTCTCGTTTCCACTTCCTGAGAGACTAGAACACGTTCTCGTTTTTGTCGAGAACGCCCTGCGCCAGGGCACTGTTGATCCCTGCCCTGCGGCCGGAAAAAACGCAGTCGGCCAGCGAGAGACCGCTCACGTACGACCTGGAACAGAGTCCCACGGCGGTGCGGCCGGCGGCGTACAGCCCCGGGACGGGCTGCCCCGCCGTGCTCCGCACCGCGCCGGTGTCCTCGTCGACGACCAGGCCGCCGAGGGTCAGCATCGGCGTCGGGTACCCGAGGTTCGGCCGCACCGAGATGTCGATGAGCGAATACGGCGGGTTGTCCAGGCGCCGCACGAACTCGAGGGGCTTGCCCACCGGATCCCGGTCGCCGTGGTAGGCCTCGACGCTCGCGCGCAGCCCCTGCGGGTCGACGCCGGCCTTGCGCGCCACCTCTTCGACCGTCTCCCCCACGACCCGGCCGCGGCGCAGCAGGTACCGCAGCTGAAGCCATTGGAACCACTGGCTCTGCTTGCGGCCGTCCCGGCGCGCCTCGGCCACGATCGGCGCGTCGACGAGCAGCCAGCCCTTGCTCCCGTGCTCCTCGATGAGCTTCTCGCCGACCGCGGCGCCGTAGCGGGACTCGTCGATGACCCGCCGGCCCGCGGCGTCGACGATGATCCCGCCGAGGAACGCGCTGGGCGGGGTGACGAACCGCCACGCGGAGATCCGGCCCAGCTCGCCGGTCGCCCCGCCGGCCTCGACGCCCATCCGGATGCCCGAGCCGTCGTCGGCGGACGTGCCGAGCGCGAGCCCGCCGCGATACTCCGGCGCGTGCTCGCGGACCATCTCGCGGTTCGCGATGAACCCGCCGGCGGCGAGCACGACCCCGCGCCGGGCGGAAATGCGCAGCTCACGGCCGTGCGACCGCTCGAACCGCTCGACCCGCCGGTGCAGCGACTTGCGCAGCGACGGCACGTAGATCCCGGGCTTCGCCGCGTACTGCGCGAAGCGCTGGTGCCGCGCCCGCACCGACGCGGGGGCGTCGCTCAGGGTGTCGACGACCAAGCCGGTGACGCGGCCGGCGTCGTCGCGGATCAGGGTCTGGGCGGTCGTCTGCGTCAGCACCCGGACGCCGCGGGCGCGCACGGCCGCCTTGAGCCGCGCCATCAGCATCTTCCCCGAGGTCCCGGGCCCCTTGACGCGGTGACCGCGCGCGGCCGGCTTCGCCGCGTCGCGGAACCCGCCGGCCGCCTCGCTGCCGGAGTAGTAGAGGTAGTGCTGGTCGCTGGGGTACGACGTCTTGTACGGGCACAGGCTGCCTTCGAACGGCACGCCGTTGCCCTCCAGCCAGGTGATCATTTCGCGGCTGCCCTCGCAGAACCGCCGCAGCGTCCGCTCGGAGACGACGTCCCCGGTTTCCCGCCGCAGGTAGGCGTACATCGCGTCGACGGAGTCGTCGACGCCCGCGTCGAGCTGCTGCGTGGTCCCGCCGCCGGCGTAGACGACGCCACCGCTGACCGCGCTGGCCCCTCCCCCGGCGAAGCGCTCGACGACGATGACGTCGGCGCCCGCGTCGGCCGCTTCGAGGGCGGCACAGGCGCCGGCCGCCCCGAACCCCACGATGACCACGTCCGCGACTAGTGCGTCCATGGTCGCTACCCTAGAACTGAAACACGTTCTCGTCTATCGTGACCGAAAGCGGCTCTCAACTGGAGACTCGTCCTGTGGAACACGTTACAAGTGTTCCCCGGAACGCCCTACAAGTGAGGTGGCATGACGGAGCAGTTCGACGTCGTCGTGGTCGGCAGTGGCGCCGCCGGGATGACCGCCGCGCTGGCCGCGGCCCACAACGGCTTGAGCGTCATCGTCCTGGAAAAGGCGGCCTGCTTCGGCGGCTCGACCGCCCGCTCCGGCGGCGGCGTCTGGCTACCCGGCAACCACGCCCTGCGTGCCGCCGGGATCGACGAACCACCCGAGCGGGCGCGCGAGTACCTGGCTTCGATCGTCGGCGACGTCGTCCCGGCCGTCCGGCGCGACACGTTCCTCGCGCACGGCCCCGAAGTGCTGCGGTTCGTCTGCGACCACACGCCGCTGAAGTTCCGCTGGGTCCGCGACTACAGCGACTACCACCCCGAGGCCCCCGGCGGACGGCCCGGCGGCCGCTCAGTCGAACCGGCCGCCTTCGACGGCAAGCTGCTCGGCGCCGAGCTGGCCCACCTGGAACCGCCGTACAGCGCTCCCCCGCTCGGCGTGCCGATCACCCAGGCCGACTACCGCTGGCTGAGCCTGCTGGCCCGGCACCCGCGCGGGGCACTCCGGCTGCTGTCGCTGGGCCGGCAGTGGCTGGTCGGAAAACTCCGCGGGCAACAGCTGCTGAGCATGGGGCAAGCGCTTGCGGGGGGCTTGCGGGTGGGCCTGGCGAAGGCCGGGGTCGAAGTCCGGCTGAACACGCCCCTGATCGATCTGCAGGTCGAAGGCGACCGCGTCACCGGCGTGGTCACCTCGCAAGGCGTCGTCGGAGCCCGGCGCGGGGTGATCCTGGCCAGCGGCGGCTTCGAGCGGAACCTCGAGATGCGCGAGAAGTACCAGCGGGCCCCGATCGGCGTCGACTGGACCGTCGGCGCGGCCGCCAACACCGGCGACGGCATCACGGCCGGCCTCAAGCTGGGCGCGGCACTCGACCTGATGGACGACGCCTGGTGGGGGCCGTCGCTGCCGCTCACCGGCGGGCCGTGGTTCGCGCTCGCCGAGCGGTCGCGGCCGCGCAGCATCATGGTCGACGCGCGCGGCGAGCGGTTCGTCAACGAGTCGGCGCCCTACGTCGAGGCCGTGCACGCGATGTACGGTCCCGGAGACGGGCCCGGCGAGCACATCCCGACCTGGCTGCTGTTCGACCAGCGCTACAAGGACCGGTACATGTTCACCGGCATCGGGCCGCGCCAGCCGCTGCCCGGCCGCTGGTTCAAGGCCGGGATCGCGGCGAAGTCGTCGTCGCTGGCCGGGCTGGCGGCGAAGATCGACGTCCCGGCTCAGTCGTTGGAAGCGACGGTCGAGCGCTTCAACGGCTTCGCGCGCCGAGGCGTCGACGAGGATTTCCAGCGCGGGGTCAGCAAGTACGACCACTACTACGGCGACCCGCGCAACAAACCCAACCCCAGCCTCGGTCCCCTGGACAAGGCGCCGTTCTACGCGGTGAAGATCGTCCCGGGCGACCTGGGCACCAAGGGCGGGTTGCGCACCGACGAGCACGCGCAGGTGCTGCGCGAAGACGGCTCGGCCGTGCCGGGGCTGTTCGCCGCGGGCAACGCCAGCGCGGCCGTCATGGGCCGGACCTACGCCGGGCCCGGCGCGACCATCGGGCCCGCCATGGTGTTCGGCTACCTTGCGGCGACGCGGCTGGCGCACGAAGATCGAGGGACCACGGGAGGGCAGCGATGACGCAGGATTCGGTACGCACCATCTACGCCGGTGAGCCGCCGACCCGGTTCGCCCGCGGCTGGCACTGCCTGGGCCTGGCGGAGAACTTCCGCGACGGGAAACCCCACGCGATCACGGCGTTCGGCACGAAGCTCGTGGTGTTCGCCGACTCGCGCGGCGAGCTGCAGGTGCTCGACGGCTACTGCCGGCACATGGGCGGCGACCTCACCCAGGGCAGCATCAAGGGCGACGAGGTGGCCTGCCCGTTCCACGACTGGCGCTGGAACGGCAAGGGCAAGTGCGTCTCGATCCCTTACGCCAAGCGGGTTCCGCTGCGGGCGCGGACGCGGTCGTGGACGTCGGAGGTGCGCAACGGCCAGCTGCTCGTCTGGCACGACCCGGAGGGCAACCCGCCGGCCGACGAGCTGGCGATCCCCCTGATCGAGGCGGCCGACAGCACCGAGTGGAGCAACTGGACCTGGGACGAGATCTTCATCGAGGGTTCCAACTGCCGCGAGATCATCGACAACGTCGTGGACATGGCGCACTTCTTCTACATTCACTACGCCTACCCGACGTACTTCAAGAACGTGTTCGAAGGCCACATCGCCACGCAGTACCTCAACACCAAGGGGCGCCCGGACATGGGCATGGCCTCGAACTACGGCGGCGAGGAAAACCTGCTGCGGTCGGAGGCGTCGTACTTCGGGCCGTCGTACATGATCAACAAGCTGGTGAACTCGTTCCAGGGCTACGAGATCGAGAGCGTGCTCATCAACTGCCACTACCCCGTCACGCCGACGTCGTTCGTGCTGCAGTACGGGATGAAGGTGCGGAAGCCGCCGGGCATCTCGGACGAGCACGCGGACAAGATCGCCGCGAAGCTGGCCCGCGGGATCGGCGCCGGGTTCCTGCAGGACGTCGAGATCTGGAAGCACAAGACGCAGATCGACAACCCGCTGCTGTGCGAAGAGGACGGTCCGGTCTACCAGCTTCGCCGGTGGTACCAGCAGTTCTACGTCGACGCCGCCGACGTCACCGAGGACATGACGCAACGGTTCGAGTTCGAAGTGGACACCACGAAGGCGAACGAGGCGTGGGCGGCGGAGGTGGCCGAGAACCTGGCGCGGCAGAAGACCGAGGCGGAAGTGTGACGACCGCCGAGCAGACCGAGTTCCTGTCGGGCGGGCTGCGGCCGCACCAGTGCCGCAGCTGCGGGACGTGCGTGCTGGTGAAGAAGAACAGCATCCAGCACACGAGCATCCAGTGGACGTCCCGGCCCGCCGACACCTGCCCGGTGTTCGCGGACACCGACGGCCCGTCGGCGTTGCTCGACACGTGCCCGAAGCTGGCCGACAGCATCTCCGACGCGGTGCGCGAGGGCACGCTGGCGGTGGCCGATGGCTGAGCGGGTCTACACGCTGACCGTCGCCGACGTCGTCGTCGAAACGCCGGACGCGCGATCGGTGGTCTTCGAGATCCCACCCGAGCACGCGTCCGCTTTCTCGTATTCCGCGGGGCAGTTCCTGACGTTGAAGATCCCCAGTGACCGCACCGGTTCGGTCGCGCGGTGCTATTCGCTGTCGAGCGCGCCGCACGAGAACCGCGTGCAGGTGACGGTCAAGCGGACCGACGGCGGGTACGGCTCGAGCTGGGTCTGCTCGTCGTTGAAGCCGGGGATGCAGGTCGATGTGCTGGCGCCGGCCGGGGTGTTCTGCCCGGCGTCGGTGGACGAGGACTTCCTGCTGTTCGCCGGCGGCAGCGGCATCACGCCGGTGATGGCGATCCTGAAAACGGCTTTGGAGACCGGGTCCGGGCGGGTCGTGCTGGTCTACGCGAACCGCGACGAGCGCTCGGTGATCTTCGCGGGCGAGCTGGCGTCGCTGGCCAAGCGCTACGGCGACCGGCTGGTCGTCGTGCACTGGCTGGAGAGCGTCCAGGGCCTGCCGGACGTTTCGCAGCTGCGCGGGCTGGCTTCGGCGTACACGTCGTACGAGGCGTTCCTGTGCGGGCCGGCGCCGTTCATGGCGGCGGTGCGGGAGGCGCTCGGGCAGCTCGGCGTGCCGCGGGGCCGGGTGCACGTCGAGAAGTTCACGTCGCTGACCGGGAACCCGTTCGAAGAGGTCGCCGAGGTCGCCGAGGAGCCGGCTTCGGACGAGGCGCCGGCGGCGCTGACGGTGTCACTGGACGGCTCGACGCGGACGCTGGCCTGGCCGCGGCAGCGAAAACTCCTCGACCGGCTGTTGGACGAGGGCGTGGATGCGCCTTATTCGTGCCGCGAGGGACAATGCAGCGCGTGCGCGTGCCGGGTCGTCTCGGGCGAGGTGAAGATGCTGCACAACGAGGTCCTCGACGCCGAGGACATGGCGGACGGCATCGTCCTGGCCTGCCAGTCGCTGCCGGTCACCGACGAGGTCTCGATCAGCTACGAATAGGAGGCCACCCGTGCCCATCGATCCCGCGGTCGCCATCGGCGCCGAGATCGGCGAGGTGAGCTTCGCCTGGACGTCGTCGGACGTGCTGCTGTACCACCTCGCGCTCGGCGCGGGCCCGGACGAGCTGCGCTACACCTACGAGCAAGACCTGGTGGTGCTGCCGACGTTCGCGACGGTCGCGGCCAACCTGCGCGTGTTCGACCCGCCGGCGGTGTCGTTCCCCGGGGTGGAGATCGACCTGGCGAAGGTGCTGCACGGCAAGCAGGAGATCACCCTGCACCAGCCGATCCCGACGTCAGGCAAGGCGGTAGCGCGGTCGCGGATCGCGGACGTGTACGACAAGGGCAAGGCCGCGGTGGTGATCCAGGAGGTTTCAGTGACGTCGTCCTCGGGTGATCCACTGTGGACGGCCCGGTCCAGCATCTTCGCCCGCGGCGAGGGCGGGTTCGGCGGCTCGCGCGGGCCTTCGGACCGGATCGACTGGCCTACGCGTTCGCCGGATCTGGTTCTCGAGACGCCGACGCTGCCGCAGCAGGCGCTGCTGTACCGGCTGTGCGGTGACCGGAACCCGCTGCACGCGGACCCGGCGTTCGCGCGGGCGGCGGGGTTCGACCGGCCGATCCTGCACGGGCTGTGCACGTACGGGATCGTGGCGCGGGTGCTGGTGAACGAGTTCCTGGACGGCGACCCGGCGCGAGTGGCGTCGTTCGCGGCGAAGTTCGCCGGGGTGGTGTTCCCGGGCGAGACGCTGCGGATCCGGGTGTGGCGCGCGGATGACGGCCGGTTGCTGGTGACGACGTCGGCGGCCGAGCGGGACGACGCGCCGGTGCTGGCGGACACGGTGCTCGTGCCCACTTCGTGAGCCGGCGCGGCCGGGGCCGCTACCGTGGTGGGGAGACCTCGGGAGGACGAATGCCGGAATACTTCGTGGTGCGGGGAACGGTCGAATCGGGCGACAAGCGCGGCCGCGAGCTGGGTTTTCCGACGGCGAACATCGCCCTGCGCGACCAGGACGGCTCCTTGGGCGACGGCGTGTGGGCGGGCTGGATCGGCCGCGCGGACGGTGCCCGCCTCCCGGCGGCGATCTCTGTCGGCCGCCGCCCGACGTACTACGGCGCGGACGGGTACCGCCTGCTGGAGGCCCACGTCCTGGACTTCAGCGGCGACCTGTACGGCGAGACGCTGGTGGTCTGGCTCGGGTCCCACTTGCGCCAGCAGGAGAAGTACGCCTCGGCGGAGGACCTGATCACGGCGTTGAAGAACGACATCGCGGCGGCCACCCGGTGGACGGCCGAGCACCCGGCGGCTTCGCTGCCGGAGCCCGGGGAAAGCGCGCTGGGCGAGGTCCGGCGGATCGCGAGCTGAAGTCTGCCGCGGCCCGAAACTGTCGGTGGTCTCCGGTAACGTGAAATCCGGGGGCCCCAGGCCGGGGACCTCTCGGTGCCGTGCTCACAAAGCGTGGGCTCACAAAGCCGAGGCCAGCAGCATGTAGCCCATCCCGGCGCCCATGACGGTGCGGCAGACCGCACGCGACGCCTGACCTGAATCCGCCCGCACGGCCGCCGAGCCGCGGACCACCAGCACCCCGGACCACGCCGCGTCGAGCACGAAATACCCCGCCGCCACCACCGCTATCAGCGGCAACGCCAGCCGGGCCTCCATGGCGGACATCGTCAACCACGGCCCGTGGTCCCGGCCGCCGTGGGGCATCGCTGTCACCATGTAGAGCATCGCCGCCGCCGACAGCGCGTGGTGGGCACACGTGCGGGTCCGCCACCAGGCGACCGCGAACCAGCCCGTCGTGAGCGCCAGGACCGCCTGCCAGCCCGCCGCCGGGATCGGACCGCCGACCGGGGAGACCATCGCCACCATCGCCACCACCAGCAGCAGCTCGGCCAGGTCGCCGTGGCGGACCCGGTGGCCCAAGCGCACGTAGTCGAGGCGGACCAGCCGCAGTACGCACGGCAGCACCAGCGCCGCGAACACCGCCGTGAGCGCCCAGTCGACCGCCATCGCGTCCGGCCTCACTCTCCGTCGCAAGTTGCTTTTGGGGGTTCCGGGTGGCGGAGCCCCCGGCCCGGGGCGAAGCCCCGGAGGTCACAGTGGTGTCTCCACCGTGACACCCACGCCGGCCGGGCACCAGCCGTCATTGAGGTGACACTCAGTCACCCGTCAGGATGAGTCCGCTCGTCGGCACGCCCGTTCCCGCCGTGACCAGCACCCGGGACGTGCCCGCGACCTGGTTGGCCGCCGTCCCGCGGATCTGCCGCACGCCCTCCGCGATGCCGTTCATGCCGTGGATGTAGGCCTCGCCGAGCTGTCCGCCGTGCGGGTTGAGCGGCAGCGCGCCGTCGAGCTCCAACGCCCCGTCGGCGATGAAGTCCTTCGCTTCGCCGCGACCACAGAACCCCAGTTCCTCCAGCTGCATCAGCACATACGGCGTGAAGTGGTCGTACAGTACCGCAACGTCCACATCGGACGGTCCGAGTCCCGACTGCGCCCATAGCTGCCGGCCCACGACCCCCATCTCCGGCAGCGCGGCCAGGTCGTCGCGGTAGTAGCTGGTCATCACGTACTGGTCCGGCCCGCTCCCCTGCGCCGCCGCCGCGATCACCGCCGGCGGCCGCGCCAGCTCACGCGCCCGCGAAAGGCTCGTGACGACCAGCGCGACGCCGCCGTCGCTCTCCTGGCAGCAGTCGAGCAGGTGCAGCGGTTCGGCCACCCAGCGTGACGCCTGGTGCTCTTCCAGGGTGATGGGCCGGCCGTGGAACCACGCGTTCGGGTTGGTCGCCGCGTGCTTGCGGTCGACGACCGCGACGCGCCCGAAGTCCTCGCTCGTCGCGCCGTAGTCGTGCAGATAACGCCGGGCCACCATCGCCACCGTCGCCGCCGGCGTCGCGATGCCCATCGGGTAGTGGAACGCGTTGTCCACCCCCGACGAGTTGACCTGGCCGGCCGCCGCGGACGACACCTGACCGAAACGGTGCCCGGACCGCTCGTTGAACGCCCGGTAGGCGACGACGACGTCCGCGACGCCGGTCGCCACCGCCATCGCGGCCTGCTGCACGGTCGCCGCCGCGGCACCCCCGCCGTAGTGGATGCGGCTGAAGAACTTCAGTTCCGGAATGCCGAGTTCCCGCGCGACGGCGATCTCCGCGTTGCCGTCCATGGTGAACGACACCAGTCCGTCCACATCGGATGGCGACAGCCCCGCGTCGGCGAGGGCGTGCGAGATGCATTCGGCCGCCAGCCGCAGTTCGCTGCGCCCGGAGTCCTTGGAGAACTCCGTCGCACCGATCCCGGCGATGGCCGCCCGGCCCGAGAGCGTCACGGGAGGGTCACCTCCACGGTGCCGGCGACGTGCTCGCCGAGACTGTCCACACCGGACACCGAAACGACAACGTCGTTGCCCGTGCGCGAGACCACCCGGCCGGTGAACGTCAGCGTGTCGTAGGCGTAGCAGGGCACGCCGAGCCGGATCTTGACCGACCGGATCAGCGCTTCGGGCCCGGCCCACTCCGAGACGAACCGCTGCACGAGGCCGGTATCGGTGAGGATGTTGAGGAAGATGTCCTTCGAGCCGCGGGCCACGGCCGAGTCGCGGTCGTGGTGGACGTCCTGGAAGTCGCGGGTCGCCAGCGCCGTGCTGACGACGAACGTCGGTGTCGCCTCGATCGTCAGCGGCGGCAGTTCGGTCCCTTCGGCGACGGTCATCGGGCCACCTTCCACGCGGGCAGGGTCAGGTCGTCGTCGACCCGGACGAACGCCGCGACGACCGGCAGTCCGATGTGGACCTCCTCCGGGGCGGCGTCCAGGAGCTCGGCCATCACGCGGACCCCTTCTTCCAGTTCCACCAGGGCCACCACGAACGGCAGTTCCTTGCCCGGCACCGGCGGGTGGTGGTGCACGACGAAGGAGTACACGGTCCCGCGGCCACTGGCGACGACGTAGTCGGGCTTGGTGTCCAGCGAGCCGTCGGGCGGCATCGGCCCGGGCGGGTGCCGCAGCGTTTCGCCCCAGCGCTGGATCCGCAGCTCACCCTCGCGAAGGCCGTCCCAGAAGAACTCGGTGTCCCGGCTGATCACCGGCCGCAGCACCGGCGCCGGCGGCGGCTTCGGGGCCGGCGGCCGGAACTTCAGGACCCGGAACACCATCTCGGCGACGGCTTCGGAGCCGACGGACCAGGTCGTCCGGGTGGTGACGAACCAGCCCTCCCCCAGCGCCGTCCGCTTCGGGCCGACGACCGTCTCCAAGCGGGTCGCCGCCGCCACGTGCTCACCCGGCCGCAGGTACCGGTGGTAGGTCTGCTCGGAGTTCGTGGCCACCACGGAGGTGAACCCGGCCTCGTCGAGCACGGCCATCATCGCGCCGAGCGGGTCGTCGTCCGCCCGGGTGCCGTGCAGGCCGTTCATCGTCCACACCTGCGCCATCGCGGGCGGCGCGACGAGTCCCTTGTGGACGCTCGCGGCGGCGTACTCCGGGTCGGTGTAGACCGGGTTGCGGTCCCCGATCGCCTCGACCCAGTTGTTGACCATGGCCTGGTTGACGGGGTCCCGGGCGAGCCGCGGCGCGGACTCCCCCTGCGCGGCGATCGCCGCGGCGGCTTCTTCGATGGTCATCGCGGCACCCTCGGCAGGCCCAGGCCGATCGAGGCGATCAGCTCCCGTTGGATTTCGCTGACGCCCCCGCCGAAGGTCAGCACGATGTTGCGCTTGGCGGTGAGGTCCAGCCATTCGGCGAGCTCGGCGGTGTCCGGATCGGCGAGATCGCCGTGGCGCGCGACGACTTCCTCGAGGCTCCGGCCTATCCGCTGGATGGCTTCCGAGCTGAACACCTTGGTCGCCGACGCGTCGGCGACACCCACCGGCGCACTCGCCGAGGACACCGCGACCTGCCAGTTCAGCAGTTCGTTCACCCGCGTGACGGCCAGCGCCTCGGCGAGCACGGCCCGCACGTCGGCGAGGTCCAGCAGGCCGTGCGCGCTCGCCCACGCGCGCACGCGGTCGTACAGGCCGCCGATCCGCCCGGCCGGCCCGAGCATGACGCGCTCGTGGTTGAGCTGCGTCGTGATCAGCCGCCAGCCCGCGTTTTCCTGCCCCACCAAGCGGTTCACCGGCACGCGGACGTCCGAATAGTACGTTGCGTTGACGTGGTGGGCGCCGTCGCAGGTGATGATCGGCGTCCACGAGTAGCCGGGGTCGCGCGTGTCGACGATGAGGATCGAGATGCCCTTGTGCTTGGGCGCGTCCGGCGCGGTCCGCACGGCGAGCCAGACGTAGTCGGCGTCGTGCCCGCCGGTGGTGAAGATCTTCTGGCCGTTGACGACGTATTCGTCACCGTCGCGCACCGCGGTCGTCCGCAGCGCCGCGAGATCGGTGCCCGCTTCCGGTTCGCTGTACCCGATCGCGAAGTGGATCTCCCCCGCCAGGATCTTCGGCAGGAAGAAGGACCTCTGCTCGTCGGTGCCGAATTCCTGCAGTGTCGGCCCGACCGTCTGGAGCGTGACCGAGGGCAGCTGGACGTCGGCGCGCGCGGCCTCGTCGACGAACAGGTGCTGCTCGATCCCGCCGAAGCCCTGGCCGCCGTATTCGACCGGCCAGCCGACACCGAGCCGGCCGTCGCGGCCCATCCGGCGGACGATCTCGCGGAACACCGGCCCGTGCCGCTCGCGCCGCATCGCCCGGCGTTCCTCGGGGCTGATCAGGCCCGCGAAGTATTCGCGCAGTTCGGCGCGCAGCTGTCGTTGCGCCGTAGTCAGTTCGACGTGCATCCGCCTCACCCCGCCACTCGTTCGCCGAGCCGGCCGAGCCGGTGCGCGGCCCCGCCGAGCGTCCGGCCGAGATCCTTGACCGCCGACGAATACCGGTGCAGCGGATAGGTTTCGTCGACGCCGACCCCGCCGTGCAGGTGGTGGCAGGTCGCCAGCGCTTCCGGGGCCCGCGAGGCGAACCAGTAGGCGGCGACGTCCAGTTCGGCGTCGGCGTCGAGTCCCGAAGCCAGCCGCCACACCGCGAACGTCACGGCGAGGTGCACGGTCCGCGCGGCCACGTAGACGTCGGCGATCTGGCCCGCCACGGCCTGGAAGGCGGAGAGGGGCCGGCCGAACTGGGTCCGCTCGCCGACGTGCTTGACGGTCAGCGCCAGCGCGCCGGCCAGGAGGCCGTCACCGAAGGTCAGCGCGCCGGCCAGCGCGAACCGGTGCAGCGCCGCGACGGCGCCGCGGTCGAACAGGAGGTCCGTCTCCTCGACGGCGACGTCGTCGAGCCGGACGGTGTACTCCGGCGTCCCGGCGGAGGTGGGTGTCGGGACGAGCGTCACGCCGTCGGCGTGCGGGTCGGCGAGGTAGACGGCACTGCCGTGCGCGGTGGTCACCGGGGTGAGGATCCGGGTGGCTTCGGCGGCGTACGGGACCGCGGTCTTCACGCCGCTGAGCAGCCACTTCCCGTCTCCGGCCCGGGCGGTCGCGGCGGGCTCGGCGACCAGCGGAGCGGAGGGCTCGTTCAGGGCCGCGGTGAGCAGCGCCTCCCCGGCCGCGACCGGCGGCAGGAACTGGGCGCGCTGGGCGGGCGTCCCGAGCGACTCGATCGGCAGGACACCCAGGGCGAGGGCGGCGTAGGCGGGCACCGGCGCGGCGGCCCGGCCGACCTCGGTCAGGACCTGGGCGACCTCCGCGACACCCAGGCCGTCGCCGTCCAGTTCCGGGGGCAGCGCCAGGGCGAGCAGGCCCGCCGAGGCGAGGGCGCGCCAGGGGCCGCTCTCCACCGCCCGCTGCGGAGGGTCGCCTCCCGGGCCCCGGAAATCACCGAGCACTTTCGCGGCGAGGGCGGCGATCTCGGTCTGCGTATCGTCAAGGGCGAAGTCCACGCCTGTCCTCCGGATCGGGCGCAATATTGAAACCTGTTCTAGTCTTAACCGGAAAGGGTGGGCACGGCAACCCCCGGGGGTGGGCGGAATGGCGGGGACACGGCGGCGGATCACCGTGCCGCCGACCGCGGACGTGCCCGAGCCGGTCCTGGTGGAGCTGCCCGGCCGCGGGCACACCGTGGTCACCGACGTCGGCCCCCGCGACGCGCCGGCCATCCTCCTGCTGCATTCGGTGGCCTGCACGGGCCTGCTGACCTGGTATCCGGCCCTCGCCCGGCTGGCTCGGCAGCACCGGGTGGTCGTGTTCGACCAGCGCTGGCACGGCCGGGGCATCCGCTCGCGGGAGTTCCGGCTCGCCGACTGCGCGGACGACGTCACCGCGGTCGCCGACGCGCTCGGCGTCGGCCGGTTCGCCCTCGCCGGGTACTCGATGGGCGGGCTGGTGGCGCAGCTCGTGGCGCGCGCCGAACCAGAACGTGTTACCGGCCTGGTGCTGTGCTCGACCGCCGGCCACTTCGGCCGCGGGCTGCGGCAGCGCGTCGCCCTCGAGGTCTTCGGCCGGACGCTGCGGCGGCTGCGCGAGCACGTGCCGCCGCCGGCCGTGCCCGCCGCGCTCCCCCGCGCGCGCCTCGCCGACCACCGGTGGGGGCTGCGGGAGTTCCGCTCGACCACACCGTGGGCGATCGCGGTCGCCGTCGACGAGATCGGCCGGTTCGACTCGACACCGTGGCTGCACACGCTGCGGCTGCCGGCCGCGGTCGTCGTGACGGCCCGCGACCGGTTCATCGCCCCCGCCCACCAGCGGTCCCTGGCCCGTCGGATCCCCGGCGCGGCCACTTACGAGGTCGCGGCCGGGCACGCGGCCTGCGTGCTGGCCGCCGACCGCTGGGTGCCCGCGCTGCTCGCCGCGGTCCACTCCGTCCGAGGAAGGAATCCATGATGGGACGCTTCAGCCTGCCCGAGCAGAAGCCCGGCGGCCTCGACTCGCCGGTGACGGCGAAGGTGCTGAAGTACGCGGCGAAGGCGCAGGTGGCCGTCTTCCGGCTGACCGGCGGCCGGATCGGCAGCACGTGGCGGATCGGCGCCGGGTTCCGCAAGCCCGTGCCGACGCTGCTGCTGGAACACCGCGGCCGCAAGTCCGGGCGGCTGTTCACCACCCCGCTGCTGTACCTGCGCTCCGGCGCGGACTTCGTCATCGTCGGTTCGCAGGGCGGGCTGCCCCGGCACCCGCAGTGGTACTTCAACCTGCTGGCGCACCCCGAAACCCGGATCGACCTCAAGGGCCGGCGGGGCGTCCCGGTCACGGCCCGGGTCGCCGAGCCTCCGGAACGCGCCGAACTCTGGCCGCGGCTGGTCGAGCTGTACGCGGACTTCGCGAAGTACCAGGCCTGGACCGAGCGGGAGATCCCGGTCGTGGTGCTCAGCCCGCGGCTTTGAGCAGTTCGGCCAGTGCGTCCGGGAGCGCGTCGGCGAGCGGCCACAGGTCCTTGACCAGCTCCCGCGCGCCGAGCAGGCCGACGTGCACCTTCCCGGCGTTGGACAGGACCGTGACGTTCAGCCCGGCGCCGTGGAAGACCGGGCCGAGCGGGTAGAACCCGGTGATCCGCGCGCCCAGGAAGTACAGCGGCATCGGCGGGCCGGGCACGTTGGAGACCACCAGGTTGTGCACCACCGGGTGCTTTTCGGCCAGCCGCAGCGCCGAATACGCGCGCACGGCGAGCCCGAACGCCGTCGCGGCCGAGAACTGCGCCCAGTCCTGCAGCATGTCGGCGTCGATGTCGTGGTGGTGGTCCTTCGAGCGCCGGTTGGCCTCGGCGAGGAAGAACACGCGCGCGGCCGGGTCGGGCAGGTGCGTCGGCAGGGAGGCGAAGAACGCCGAGACCTTGTTGCTGCCGTGCTCGCGTTCGGTCCGGTCGTGCACCGACACCGGGACGGTTGCCACCAGCGGATCCTCCGGCAGCTCCCCGCGCGCGGCGAGGAACTCCCGCAGCGCGCCGGCGACGAGCGCGAGCACGACGTCGTTGACCGTGACCCCGAAGGCGTTCTTGACGTCCTTGACATCGGCGAAGTCGAGCTGGGCGAAGGCGACGCTGCGGTGCCCGGTGATCGTGCCGTTCAGCGACGTCCTCGGCGCGGTGAACGGAACCGGCATTCCCTTGCCCCGCAACGCCCGGCCGACCCACCGCGGCATCAGCCCGAGCAGGTCGGGCAGCAGCCGCGCGACCTCGGCCGGGCGCTTCACGACGCTCTCGACCCCGGAGCGGAGCAGGTCCAGCGGCGAGGGCATCGCGGCGTTCCGGTGCTCTTCGATCTCCGGCATCGGGCCGTCCGGCTCGAGCCCGGCGAGGTAGGTGATCAGGCTGGCGCCGCTCACGCCGTCGACGCTCGCGTGGTGCATCTTGAGCAGCACGGCGAGCTGCCCGTCGGCCAGGCCTTCGATGACGTACAGCTGCCACAGCGGGTGTGCGCGGTCGAGCTGCTGCCCGGCGATGTGGGCGCAGAGCGCGGCCAGCTCGGCGCGGTCGCCCGGAGCGGGCACGCCGATGCGGTGCACGTGGTGGTCGAGGTCGAAGTCGTCGTCTTCGATCCACACCGGATGACTGAGGTTCCAGAGTGGATTGTGCAGTTTGCGGCGGAACGCCGGGATCATCCGGACACGCTCGTCGAGGTTTTTCTCGAGCTTCGCGAAGGTGTAGCCGCCCGGGACGGTCGAGCCGTCGAGGATGAGCAGCCCGCAGACGTGCAGGACCTGGGACGGCGTCTCGAGGTAGAGGAAGCTCGCGTCGAGGCCGCTCAGTCTCTGCATGCCGATCAGGGTAAGCCACTTCCGGTGAGCGGCACGTCACCAATCCGACCAAAAGCAGGCCGGCCCCCGAGCGACAAGCAACCGTTGCCACGAAGCCGTCCGGCCGTGACTGTGGTCGGGTTGGTGACCGACGACACAGCACCCTACTCACCGGTATCATCGCGCTGGTGCAGCCGAATTTCCTGATCCGTCGCGCGGTCCAGCTCGGTCTCACCGCCAACGCCCTCCGCCCGCTGCGGGCCCGGTCCACGACCATCCCGGTGTTCTTCGCCGGGTGGCTGACCGGCGAGCTGGCGCCCCAGTTCCTGGCCTTGACGGCGGCGGATTCCCTGGTCCACGTGGCCCGCCACGGCACCGGCGACCGGTCGACGAAGGGGGGCCTGGCGATGGCGGCCGCGTCCGCCGCCGGGCTGGCCGCGCTGATCCGCACCGGGCACGGCGCCCGCGAGGAGATCGAGAAGGCGCTGACGTCGGCGCTGGGCGAGGACTACGCCTCGGAGCTGGGCCGCTCGGACCTGGGCCTGCCGTGGGGCGAGCTGGCGCTGCCGTTCCGGATGGGCGCGCCCGACGTCCGCATCGACCGCAACATCGCCTACGCCCCGGGCGGCAAGCGGTTCCTGCTGGACGTGTACCGCCCTGCCACCCCGGTTTCGGGCGCCCCGGTGCTGCTGCAGGTCCACGGGGGCGCGTGGGTGATCGGCAACAAGGAGGAGCAGGGCCGGCCGCTGATGCGCTACCTGGCGCGCCGGGGCTGGGTGTGCGTCGCGATCAACTACCCGCTGTCGCCGGCGCACCGGTGGCCGGCGCACATCGTCGCGGCGAAGCAGGCGCTGGCGTGGATCCGCTCGTCGATCACTTCGTACGGCGGCGACCCGCGTTTCGTGGCGGTGACGGGCGGTTCGGCGGGCGGCCACCTGTCGGCGTTGCTGGCGTTGTCGCAGAACGACCCGGCGTTGCAGCCGGGCTTCGAGGACGCGGACACGAGCATCCAGGCGTGCGTCCCCCACTACGGGGTCTACGACTTCGCGGCGACGTCCGGCGCACCGGCGAGCAAGTACCGGCTGGAGAGCTTGATCGCCCGCCGGGTGTTCGCGCCGGACCGGGACCCGGTGGCGCACTTGGACGACTACATCGCGGCGTCCCCGCTGGACCGGATCACGTCGGACGCGCCGCCGTTCTTCGTGATCCACGGCCGGGACGATTCGCTGGTCCCGGTGCGGGAGGCGCGCGAGTTCGTTTCCCGGCTGCGGGAGAAGTCGCGGCAGCCGGTGGCGTATGCCGAGCTGGCGGGGGCGCAGCACGCGTTCGACGTGTTCACATCGGTGCGTTCGGCGCACGTGGTCCGCGGCGTGGCGCGGTTTTTGGATCACACGTACAACGGTTGGAAGGCCGAGCACCGGTAGTCGAGTAACTCCAGCTGCGAAATTTGCGTATTGCGCCGGCAAGAGATGCGTATTACCCACTGTTGCGGTGTTCCGGCTATTTTCACATATTCGCAAGAGGAGAGGTCATGCGAAGACGAATTCCTACGTGATCCCGATCCCACCGACGTGGGTAGGATAGCGAGGCAACGTTAGTCGGCGATAGGCGAGCGACATGGAACCGTTCGACAAGTACCCGACCTTGCTCGAAGCGCAGAACGCTGCCGGCTTCCCCTTGAAGGTGCCACAGCCACGAGTCGACGGGTTTTTCCAAGCACTCGTCTATCGCCACGTACCCAATGCGTTGCTCTGCTGGCACCCGGATGCCGGAAAGACGTTGTTCATCAACGAAGCACCGGAAATGCGATGGCCGATCCCGAAATCCGAACACAGGATCATGGTGCGCGACGGCCGGGAGATGTTCGTGCTCGGCCCTGGCGATCCTCGCGGTGGCCAAGCGGTTGCGTGCTGGTCGGGCGATATCGCGGTTCGACTCAGTGGCAGCTACTCGCCGCACGAACTGATTCTGTTCGCGTTGAACCTTCAACCTCTGCGAGTCCGACCTTCAGCCGAGCACAGTCATACGAGACGACTTCTTGAGGTTCTGCCCCCGCAGCCGCCAACGTGATACCGCCATTGCCGCCGCAGGGACCGTATCGATACGCTCACCATCAAACCCAGGGCCGCACCGCGGAACGACGGTGCACCGTGGCACTCCGGCAAACACCCGCGCCTTCGGCGGCAACATCCAGTCCTGGCCAGCCCGGATGGGTTCCCGCTCCGGGTGTCTCCGGTGCTGCCTGGCTCCCGTAATGACCTCTCCGCTGTCCGGTGCCTGGGCATCGTCGGGACGTTGGCCCGCCGCCGCGGCCGGTGGCTTGAAGACCTGGCCGGCAACCTCATTGAGGCACTCGGGGGCGTGCGGTCCGGCGGGGAGGTCAGTAGGCGAGGTCCACCGGACTGGCCGAAGGTGGGCCGTCGAGGCGCCACTCGGTTCCTTCGCGGACGAAGCGGTACCAGCGCCTGTCACGGCCGTAGCGTAATTGCAGCTCTCCGTGGGTCACGCGGTTGCGCCAGATCTTCGGCTTGCCCCCGACGCCCGCTTCGGCCAGCACCGACTCCGCCTCGGCCAGGGGGCCCGGGCCGGGCTGCCAGCTCTCCCGCAGAGCGGCCAAGCCGCCGCGGCCTGCTTCGCGCCAAGCCTCGGCCCAGCGGATCAGGTCTCGCGGGGAAACGCCCGCCGCCGTGGCGAGGGCGGTGGTTTCCGCGCCGGAGCGACCAGCCGCGCGGCGGGCGAGGTCTTCGTCGAACGTCAGCTCCGCGGCCGTCGGTCCGCCGGCCAGGAGGTCGCGGGCGAGGGCGGCCGCGTCCGCCGCGAGGGCGGACAGCGCCGCCGCCGTCCAGCCCGTGCCCGGTGGCGGGTCGAGGTCCAGGACCGCCGGCGGCCCGGGCACCCGCGGTGGCGGCGGCAGCGCGGGGATCGCGCCCGGCCGTCGCGCGTAGGCGGCGCGCGGGGTCAGTCCGTCATCGACGGGCTTCGGGAGCTTCGGTTTCTCGCCGCGCGCCGGCGACCGGCGGGCGCGGAGTTCGGCCAGCACGTCGGCCCGCGGGCGTCCGCGCAGGAGGAAGAGCGTGAACGGGTCGCGGTCCACCTCGTCGGCGACCAGGTAGTACACCGCGGCGACGTGCTTGCACGGGTTCGCCGAGTCCGGGCACGAGCACCGCGGCCGCAGGTCGCCCGGGCCCGGCAGCAGGTCGACGCCCGCTTCGCGCGCCTGCTCGGTGAGCGCGCCCGGCAGCTCCCCGTCGAGCAGCGCCGCCGCGTGGCCGAGCTGGGTGCCGACCACGCCGAGCAGCGTGTCCCATTCGCCGTCGGTGAAGGTGCGCATCGTGATCGTCACCCGGTACGGCTCCGGCCGGCTGCCGCTTACCCGGGCGCTCACCGCGCCGGCTCCGGCGTGCAGTTCGCTGACCGTGCCCTTCCGCGCGTACGTCCGCCCGCGGGGCAGCCGGTTCGGGTCGAGCTTCGCGCGCTTCTCCAGCGCCTCGACCCAGGCCCGGCCCCACCACGTCGTGCCGAAGTTCCGCCTCGGTGGCATCACCCGCTCCCGAGCCGGACCAGATCGGCGAGCTCGTCGTCGGACAGTTCGGTGATCCAGTCCTCCCCCGCCCCGACGATCGACTCGGCGAGGCCCCGTTTCTTCTCGAGGACCTGCGCGATCCGCTCCTCGAGGGTGCCTTCGGCGATCAGCCGGTGCACCTGGACCGGCCGGTCCTGCCCGATCCGGTACGCGCGGTCGGTGGCCTGGTCCTCCACCGCCGGGTTCCACCAGCGGTCGTAGTGGATCACGTGGGTGGCCCGGGTCAGGTTGAGCCCGACGCCGCCCGCCTTGAGCGAGAGCAGGAACACCGGGATTTCGCCGGCCTGGAACCGGTCGACCATGTCCTGCCGCTTCGCCGGCGAACGCTCGCCCGAGAGCAGTTCGGTGGGCAACCCGCGGTCCTTGAGCCGCCGCTCGAGCAGGCGGCAGAGCTGGACGTACTGGCTGAACACCAGGACGCTTTCGCCCTCGTCGAGGATCACGTCCAGGAGTTCTTCGAACGCCGCGAGCTTGCCGGAGCGGCCGGTGAGCGCGCCGTGCGGCTCCTTGAGGAACTGCGCCGGGTGGTTGCAGATCTGCTTGAGCTCGTTGAGCAGCTGCAGCACCTGCCCGCGCCGCTTGATGCCCTGCGTTTCCCGGATTTCGGCGAGGTTCTCCCGCACGACGGCCTCGTAGAGCGTGGTCTGCTCGGCGGTCAGCGGGACGAACCGGTCGGTCTCGGTCTTGGGCGGCAGTTCCGGGGCGATGTCCGGGTCGGACTTGCGCCGCCGCAGCAGGAACGGCCGGACGGTGGCGGCCAGCCGTTCGGTGACCGCCTTGTCGCGATCGCGTTCGATCGGCCGCGCGACGGTGCGGCGGAAGCGGTCGAGCGGGCCGAGCAGGCCGGGCGTGGTCCAGTCCACAATGGACCACAGCTCGGTGAGCCGGTTTTCGACCGGGGTGCCGGTGAGGGCGACCTTGGCTTGCGCGGGAACCTTGCGCAGTTCCTTGGCCGTGGCCGAGAGCGGGTTCTTGACGTGCTGGGCCTCGTCGGCCGCGATCAGCCCCCAGTCCACTTCGGACAGCGTTTCGCGATCGCGGCGGAGGACGCCGTAGGTGGCCAGGACGACCTCGTCGGGCGCGAGGTCGTCGAGGTGGCGGCCGCCGCCGTGGAACCGGCGGACGGGGATCTCGGGGGCGAAGCGGGCGAACTCGCGCTCCCAGTTGCCGAGCAGGGAGGTGGGACAGAGGACGAGGGTGGGCCCGCCGCTGGGCTCCACCGCACTATCCGCCGACGACGACTTCGCGCTCGGCGGTAGTGCACCGGACCTCGCCAGGTCCCGCCGGTGCAGGTGGAGGGCGATCAGCTGGATCGTCTTTCCCAGCCCCATGTCGTCGGCCAAGCAGGCGCCCAACCCCAGCCCCGTCATCGTCGCCAGCCACGACAACCCCGCCTGCTGGTACGGGCGCAGCGTCGCGTGCAACCCCGGTGGTGGCGCCGCCAAGACGTCCGCCCGCTCACGGATCCGCGAAGCCAGCCCGCCCAGCGCCGGCGGTGCCGCGAACTCGACGCGTTCGCCGTCGAGCTCCAGCTCACCCGTCAACGCGGCCGCCAGGGCCTCGCCCGCGTCCAGCTTGCGGGTCCGGCCGCGCACCCGGGCCAGGAACTGCGGGTCGACCCGGACCCACTGGCCGCGCAGGCGGACCAACGGCCGCTTGGCTTCCGCGAGCGCCGCGACCTCGGCCTCGGTCAGCTGCTCGCCGCCCAGGCTCAGCTGCCAGCGGAACTCCAGCAGCGAACGCAAGGCGAACTCCGCCTCCGTGACGCTCGCCGGTGCCTGCGTCGCGCTCGCCTTCGCCTTCACCTCCGCCGCGAACAGCCCCTTCGACCAGAGCACCTCGATGCCGGCGCCGCCGAGGTCACGGGCGCCGTCGGTGAGCAGGTCGACGACCTCTTCGTCGGACAGGGCCAGCGAATCGGGCGTCGCCTGGGTCAGCACCCGGCCCAGCGGGGCCCAGGCCCGCGCGCCGCGGCGCAGGCCCAGCAGCAGCTGCGTCTCGACCTGGTCGCCGAGGCGGTTCAGCACCGCGTCCGGGGCGTCCCACAGCGTGGCCGCCTCCACCACCAGGCTCGGCTCCGCCATGCTGCGCACCGCCAGCACGCCGGCGAACGAGTCGTCGTCGAGGCCCTCGACCCGCAGGAGCACCTGGATCCCGCGGGGCTCGCGGGCCTCCAGCTCCGCCAGCCAAGCCGCGCCGTCCGGACCGAGCAGGGCCGGTTCACGGGCCGCGAACGCCGGATCGCCCGCGCCGACGGGGGCCGCCGGGCTGCGCACCAGCAGGTCGGCCGTCGCGTCCCAGAGCGCGCGGACCAGGGAGTCCGGTGAGTGCAGGCGGATGCGTTTCAGCCCGGTCAGCGGCAGCGCGTACGCCTCCGGTGGCAGCGCACCGGCCAGCCCTCGCAGCAGTTCCTCGTCGGCGGCGTCCAGCGGGCCGATCCGCCAGGCCGCCGCCCCGCCCGGCGAGGCGGCCGGCCGCAGCCGCCCCCGGGCGACGAGGTTCACCCCGGCGTTGACCGCCGCCGACCACGCCGCGACCGCCGGGCTGGCCTCCTCCCCCACCGACAGCAGCCGGGGCAGCGCCCGTTCCAGGGGAATCAGCTCGGCGTCGACCTTCGTCCGCGCGAACTTGGCTCCCCGGGGCAGCACGAGCTCGATCGTGGTCCCGCCGGCCACGTCTTCGCCCCACAGGGCCAGCACCCCGTCCCGCGGGGGATCCGCGGGGAGGTAGGTGGCCTGGGTGTCTGCGCTGAACTCCACGACCGCAACGCTAGAACACGACCCCGACAGTTTTGCCCTCGGTGGCGCGAACGGGCCGTTCGCACCGTTGCACAACGCAACCCACCCGTGCGCCGCGGGGCATCACGCGTGCTCCCAGAGGCATCATGCGTGATTGGCGGGGCATCAGCCGCGGGGCAGGCCGAGCAGGCGTTCGGCTGTGAGGGACCGCAGGACCTGCGTCGTGCCGCCCGCGATCGACAGGCAGCGGGTCAGCAGGAACTCGTGCTGCGGTGAGCCGTCGGCGAGCAGCGCGCCCGCGCCGGCCAGCTCCAGCGCGAACTCCGCCACGTCCTGCCGGTGCTGGACGCCGAGCAGCTTCCGGACGCTCGACTCCGCACCCGGGTCCTGTCCCTCCAGCCGGCGAAGGGCCGCACGCAGGTCCAGCACGGAACCCGCGACCCCGTCGGCCACCAACACGCCGAGCCGGTCCAGAGCGACGTCGTCCAGAGCAGACGCGTCCATTGTGGACACCAATGCCTGCACGCTCTCACCGACCGCCGAACCGCTGCCGATGGCCACCCGCTCGTTGGCCAGCGTCGTGCGGGCCAGCCGCCAGCCGCCGCCCGGCGAACCGACGACGTCGGCGTCCGGCACGAACACGTCGTCGAGGAACACCTCGTTGAACACGGCCTCGCCGGTGATCTCGCGCAGCGGCCGGGTCGTGATGCCGTCGGCGCGCATGTCGACCAGGAAGTAGGTGATGCCCTGGTGCTTGGGCGCGGCCGGGTCGGTGCGGGCCAGGCAGATGCCCCAGTCGGCTTCGCGGGCCAGCGACGTCCACACCTTCTGCCCGGAGAGCCGCCAGCCGCCCTCGACGCGCCGGGCCGCCGTCCGCAGCGCCGCCAGGTCGGACCCGGCGCCGGGCTCGCTGAACAGCTGGCACCAGGTGAGCTCGCCGCGCAGGGTGGGCCGGGCGAACCGGGCGCGCTGCTCGTCGCTGCCGTGCTCGAGGATCGTCGGGACCGCCCAGGCGCCGATCACCAGGTCCGGACGGCGGACACCGGCGGACGCCAGCACGAAGTCGATCCGCAGCTGCTCCGCGGCATCGGCACCCCGGCCGTAGGGGGCCGGCCAGTGCGGCGTCAGCAAACCCGCGTCGGCCAGCGCGACGCGTTGCGAAGCCGGGGGCAGCTCGGCGATCCGCGCGACCTCGTCCCGCAGCGCGGGATCGTCACCGACGTCGACGCCCAGCGTCCGCTCGGTCCCGGGCAGCGCCAGCGAAGCCGCCCGCCGCCGCCACGACCCGCCGAGCCACTGCCGCAGGGCCACGGCCCGGCGCAGGTACAGGTGGGCGTCGTGTTCCCAGGTGAACCCGATCCCGCCGAGCACCTGGACGCAGTCCTTGGCGTTGGCGACGGCCGCGTCGAGGGCGACGACGGCCGCGCTCGCCACCGAAAGCGGGTGCTGCCCGGAAGCGGCGTCCCAGGCCAGCGCTTCGGCGGCTTCGGCACGGCACAGCATCTCGGCGCACAGGTGCTTGATCGCCTGGAACGCCCCGATGGGCTTGCCGAACTGCTCGCGGACTCGGGCGTACTCGACGGCGACGGTCAGGCACCGCCGCGCCACGCCCGCCGCCTCGGCCGCCGCCAGGGTGGCCGCCAGCGGGGCGACCGGCGGCAAGGTGAGGAGATCGCCACGGACCCCCGAGAACCGGATCCGCGCGAGCGGGCGCGAGAAGTCGAACGCGGCCAGGGGCTCGACGCTCACCCCGGGCGTGCCGGGGGCGAGCAGGACGTGGCCACCGTCGACCGGCGCGAGCAGCCAGCTCCCGGCGGCCGCGCCGGGCACCGGCCCGGTGACGCCGTCGTCGAGCGACGGCGCGTCCAGCAGGACCGCGACCGTGGCCTCCCCCTCGGCCAGCGCGGGGAGCAGTTCCTTCGCCTGAGGGACATCGGCCAGCAGCAGGCCGGCCAGCGCGGTGCTCAGCACCGGCCCGGGAACGAGTTCTTCCGCCGCCGCGGCGAGCCCGGCGGCGAGATCGGCGACACTGCCGTCGGCGCCGCCGGCCGCCGCGGGCAGCGCGACCCCGAACAGGCCGAGCGCGGCGAAGCCGGCCGGGATGTCCGCGCCGGCGCCGGTTTCCGCGGCGCGCACCGCCTCCCGCGGGTGGTGCGCCGCGGCCCAGGCGTGGATCGCCTGGGCCAGCGCGGCCTGTTCCTCGGTGAGCGCGACCGGCATGGGGCCTCCTCGCGGTTTCAGCGACACTACTCGCGAGTGTAGAACGTGTTACAGTTTTTCGGCCAGTGGGTCAGCTGTCGCGAGTTTCGCCAGGCCAGGTAATCTACGTCGTGAACTGGAACAAGTTCCCAAGGATGGGGGAATGCCGATGCCAGGCAAGACCAAGGCCCGCGGCAACGGCCTGAGCGCGATCGGCGCGGACGAGCTCGGCTCGGCCGCCCAGCGCGACCGCCGCCGCCGGATCATCGACGCCACCCTCGCGCTGGCCTCGAAGGGCGGCTACGACGCCGTCCAGATGCGTGCCGTCGCCGAGAAGGCCGACGTCGCCCTCGGCACGCTGTACCGGTACTTCCCCTCGAAGATCCACCTCCTCGTCTCCGGGCTGGCCCGCGAGTTCGAGCGCGCGCAGGAGAAGCTCGAGCGCCAGGCCATCCCGGGCGACACGCCCGCCGAGCGGCTGATGTTCGTGCTCGGCCGCAACACGCGCCTGATGCAGCGCGACCCGCACCTGACCGAGGCCATGGTCCGCGCGTTCATGTTCGCCGACACCTCCGCCGCCGCCGAGGTCGAGCAGGTCGGGCGGCTGATGGAGAACATGTTCGCCAAGGCGATGGGCATCGCCGAGCCGACCGAGGCCGACCGCGACATCTTCCACGTGGTCGCGGACGTCTGGATGGCGAACCTGGTGGCCTGGGTGACCCGCCGCGCCTCGGCCGCCGACGTCGCCAACCGCCTCGAACTGTCGGTGCACCTGCTCCTGGACAAGTAGCCGCCGCCTCAGCGGTGGGCGGCGGCCACCTTCGCCAGCTCGTCGAGCGCCTTGAGCGTCTCCGCTTCCGGCAGCGTGTCCAGCAGGAACGTGTACCGCTCGACGCCGGCCTCGCGGAAGCCGTCGATCACCTTCGGCGTCGTCGGCCCGCCGAACACCGCGAACTGCACGTCTTCGCGGCCCTGCTCCGCCAGCCATTGACGGACGCGCTGCGCCTCCTGGTACTTCGTGTGGCCCCGGAGCAGCCAGCCGTCGCCGTACTTGGCCAGGCGGTTCAGGGCCGCCTCGCTCTCGCCGCCGATGTAGATCGGGACGTGCGGCTTCTGCACCGGCTTCGGCCAGCTGAAGATCGGGTCGAGGTCGACGTGCTCGCCGTGGAACTCGGCTTCGTCCTTCGTCCAGATCTCCTTGAGCGCGGCCAGCTGCTCGTCGATCAGCGCGCCGCGCGTCTTCGGGTCGGTGCCGTGGTTGCGCATTTCCTCCCGGTTCCAGCCGACGCCGACGCCGAACAGCGCGCGGCCGTCGGAGATCAGGTCCAGCGACGCGACCTCCTTGGCCGTGTGGATCAGGTCGCGCTGGATCAGCAGGGCGATGCCGGTGCCGAGCAGCAGCTCCGACGTCGCGGTGGCCGCGGCGGCGAGCGCCACGAACGGGTCGAGGGTGCGGTAGTACACGCGCGGCAGGTCACCGCCGCCCGGGTACGGCGATTCCCGGCGCACCGGGATGTGCGAGTGCTCGGCGAGGAACAGCGAGTCGAAGCCGCGTTCTTCCAGCGCCGCACCCAGCACGTCCGGCCGGATGCCTTCGTCGGTCACGAACGTCGAAATCCCGAATTTCATGCTCAAGAACTACCACCGGGTTGACAGGTGGTGCACGATGGAGTCATATCATCACACGTTGAATAAGGGGGCAGTCATGGACGTACAGGACGTCGACTTCGAAGAGCTGTACCAGGGCGCCACCCCGATGGGCCGCAAGATGCCGTGGGACCTCGGTGCCCCGCAGCCCGCGGTCGTCGCGCTGGCCGACGCCGGCGAGTTCACCGGCGAGGTGCTCGACATCGGCTGCGGCCTCGGCGACAACTCGGCCTTCCTCGCCTCGCGCGGCCTGCGGGTCACCGGGCTGGACGGGGCACCGTCGGCGCTCGAACAGGCCCGCTCACGCGCTGCGGAGAAGGGGCTGGACATCGAGTTCGCCGTCGCCGACGCGACGAAGCTCGAAGGCTACGAAGGGCGCTTCGACACGGTCCTCGACAGCGCGCTCTACCACTGCCTGGCCGAGGACGAGCGCCACGCGTACCTGGCGGCGCTGACCCGCGCGACCCGCCCGGGCGCGACGTTGCACCTGTTCTGCTTCTCGGAGGAAGTGCCGGACGCCTTCCCGGCGCCCTACCTGATCAGCGAGGCGAACCTGCGGGAGACGGTCGGCAAGGACTGGACGATCGAGCGTCTCGAGCCGGCCGTCTACACGACGTCGATGACGGCGGAAGAGCTGCGGCAGAGCGTCCGGGTGGTGCTCGGCGCGGAGCCGGGCGGCCTGACCGGGATGGACACCGACGCCGACGGCCGGGTCCTCGTCCCGGTCTGGCAGCTGAAGGCGGTCCGGCCCTAGACGTTGCGCCGGTACTGCCCGCCGACCTCGAAGAAGGCCTCGGTGATCTGACCCAGCGAGCACACCCGCGCGGCGTCCATCAGCACCCCGAACAGGTTGCCGCCGCGGGTGGCCGCCTCGCGCAGGGTCTTCAACGCCTGCTGGGCGTCCTCGTGGTGGCGGTGCTGGAAGTCCGCCAGGCGGTCCAGCTGGGACTTCTTCTCGTCCTCCGTGGCCCGCGCGAGCTCGACCTCGACGTCCTCTTCACCGGAATGCGGGTTGCGGAACGTGTTGACGCCGATGATCGGCAGCGAGCCGTCGTGCTTCTTGCGCTCGTACAGGATCGATTCGTCCTGGATCTTGCCGCGCTGGTAGCCCGTCTCCATCGCGCCGAGGACGCCGCCGCGCTCGGAAATGCGGTCGAACTCGGCCAGCACCGCCTCCTCGACCAGGTCGGTCAGCTCGTCGATGACGAACGAGCCCTGCAGCGGGTTCTCGTTCTTCGACAGGCCCCACTCCTTGTTGATGATCATCTGGATGGCCATCGCGCGGCGCACCGACGACTCCGACGGCGTCGTGATCGCCTCGTCGAACGCGTTGGTGTGCAAGGAATTCGCGTTGTCGTACAGCGCGCAGAGCGCCTGCAGCGTGGTGCGGATGTCGTTGAAGCTCATCTCCTGCGCGTGCAGTGACCGGCCCGACGTCTGCACGTGGTACTTCAGCTTCTGCGACCGCTCGTTCGCGCCGTAGCGCTCGCGCATCGCCACCGCCCAGATCCGCCGCGCCACCCGGCCGAGCACCGAGTACTCCGCGTCCATGCCGTTGGAGAAGAAGAACGACAGGTTGGGCGCGAAGTCGTCGATGTCCATGCCGCGGGCCAGGTACGACTCGACGTAGGTGAAGCCGTTGGACAGCGTGAAGGCCAGCTGCGAGATCGGGTTCGCCCCGGCCTCGGCGATGTGGTAGCCGGAGATCGACACCGAGTAGAAGTTCCGCACGCCGTGCTCGATGAACCACTCCTGGATGTCGGCCATCATCCGGAGGCTGAACTCGGTCGAGAAGATGCAGGTGTTCTGGCCCTGGTCCTCCTTGAGGATGTCGGCCTGCACCGTGCCCCGGACGTTGCGCAGCACCCACTCGCGCAGCTCGGCGGCTTCGGCGTCGGACGGCTCGCGGCCGTGCTTGTCGCGGAAGTCCGTCAGCTTCTGGTCGATCGCCGTGTTGAGGAAGAAGGCCAGGATCGTCGGCGCCGGGCCGTTGATGGTCATCGACACCGACGTGTTCGGTGCGGTCAGGTCGAAGCCGTCGTAGAGGACCTTCATGTCGTCGAGCGTCGCGATGGACACGCCCGAGGTGCCGACCTTGCCGTAGATGTCGGGGCGGGTGTCGGGGTCGTGGCCGTAGAGCGTCACCGAGTCGAACGCGGTGGAGAGCCGCTTGGCCTCCGAGTCCGCCGAGAGCAGCTTGAACCGGCGGTTGGTGCGGAACGCGTCGCCTTCGCCGGCGAACATCCGCGCCGGGTCCTCGCCGTCGCGCTTGAACGGGAAAACACCGGCCGTGTAAGGGAAGTAGCCCGGCAGGTGCTCGCGGCGCAGGAACGACAGCAGCTCACCGGATTCGGCGTAGCGGGGCAGGGCGACGCGCGGGATCCGGTTGCCCGACAGCGTGTCGCGCCACAGCTGGGTGCGCAGCTCCTTGTCGCGGATCTTGACTACGAGCTCGTCCTGGCGGTAGTCCTCGGCGAGCGAGCGGAACCGCTCCAGGAGCTTTGTCGACTCGCCGTCCACATCGGACTCGGCCGCGGCGAGCAGCCCGTCCAGCGCGTCGGTGGAAGCGTCCACCTTGGACAGCTCGGCGCGCGCCAGCGCCAGCGCCTCGTACTTGCGGATCGCGGCGACCTGCTGTTCGGTCTTCGCGTGGTAGCCGCGGACGGTCTCGGAGATCTCGGCCAGGTACCGGGACCGGTTGCCCGGGATGATCGTCGAGGCGTCGGTCGACACCTTGCCCTCGACCTGCGGCAGCGTCCCCGCGGACACGCCGAGGCCCCGCTCGGCGAGCATGCCGCGCAGGTGCTGGTACAGCGCGGTGACGCCGTCGTCGTTGAACTTCGCCGCGCTCGTGCCGTACACCGGCATGTCCTCCGGCCCGGACGAGAAGGCCTCGCGGTTGCGCACCAGCTGGCGCGCGACGTCGCGGCGGGCGTCCTCGGCGCCGCGGCGCTCGAACTTGTTGATCGCGACGACGTCGGCGAAGTCGAGCATGTCGATCTTCTCCAGCTGCGACGCGGCGCCGAACTCCGGCGTCATCACGTACAGCGACTCGTCCACGAAGTCGACGATGCCGGCGTCGCCCTGGCCGATGCCGGGCGTCTCGACGATCACCAGGTCGTACCCGGCGGCCTTGCACGCCAGGATCGACTCGCTGAGCCCGGCGGGGATCTCGCCGGACGTCGTGCGCGTGGCCAGCGACCGGAAGTACACCGGGGAGCCGTCGAGGCAGTTCATCCGAATGCGGTCGCCGAGCAGCGCGCCGCCGCCCTTGCGCCGCGACGGGTCGACGGCGAGCACCGCGATCCGCAGCTTGTCCTCCTGGTCGAGGCGGAACCGGCGGATCAGCTCGTCGGTGAGCGACGACTTGCCCGAGCCGCCGGTGCCGGTGATGCCGAGCACCGGCACCTCGCGCCGGCCCGCGGCTTCGGTGATGCCGCCCAGCAGGTCACCGGGCAGCTGCCCGGCCTGCAGCTGGGTGATGACGCGCGAGAGCGAAGCGACGTCGCCGGAGAGCACCTTGTCCAGCGAAGGGGCTTCGGCCGCGAGGTCGACGTCGCAGGCCTCGATCATGAAGTTGATCATGCCCGGCAGGCCCATCTCGTAGCCGTCCTCCGGCGAGAAGATGCGGGCGACGCCGCGCGAGTGCAGCAGCTCGATCTCCTCGCGCACGATCACCCCGCCCCCGCCGCCGAACACCTTGATGTGGCCGGCGCCGCGCTCGCGCAGGAGCTCGACGAGGTAGGAGAAGTACTCGACGTGCCCGCCCTGGTACGCCGAGATGGCGACGCCCTGGACGTCCTCGGCGATGGCCGCGGTGGCGACCTCGTCGACCGACCGGTTGTGGCCGAGGTGGACGACCTCCGCGCCCTGCGACTGCAGGATCCGCCGCATGATGTTGATCGACGCGTCGTGGCCGTCGAAGAGGCTCGACGCCGTGACGAACCGGACGGGGTGCGCGGGGCGGTACAGCTCGCTGCTCATCCCTCCAAAATACTTTGACTTCCTACTATTGGAAACCCGAGGTCCGGTGACACGGCTCTCACGGCAACCGCGGAGAACCTTGACACCCGCCTGCTCGGGCCTGTATTTAACAGGTACGTTAATTAACAAGGTGGTGAAATGACGGACACGTTGAGCCGCACGTTCTCGGCCCTCGCCGACCCGACCCGGCGCGCCATCCTCGCGCGCCTGTCGGCCGGCGAGGCGACGGTCAACGAGCTCGCCGAGCCGTTCCCGATGAGCCTGCCCGCGGTGTCCCGGCACCTGAAGGTGCTGGAGGAGGCCGGGCTGATCACCCGCGGCCGCACCCGCCAGTGGCGGCCCTGCCGGCTGGAGGCCAAGCCCCTGGAAGGCGTCGCCGACTGGGTCGCGACCTACCGCCGGTTCTGGGACGGCGGGTTCGACCGCCTCGAAGAGCACCTGCGGACCCTGACCGGCGGGCCCGGCGATGCCTGACCTGACCATCACACGCGTGTTCGACGCGCCGCGCGAGCTGGTCTTCGCGGCGTGGACGGAGCCCGAACAGCTGGCGAGCTGGCTGGGGCCGCACGGCTACACCGGCTCCGCCGTCACCCTGGCCACCCGGCCCGGCGGCGCCTGGCGAGCGTGCATCCGCTCCCCCGAGGGCGACGAGCACTGGATGCACGGCGTCTACCGCGAGATCGCCGCCCCTGAACGGCTCGTGTTCACCTTCGCCTGGGACACCGAAGGCGACCTGCGCACCGAGACACTGGTGACGGTCGGCTTCGCCGACCTCGACGGCAAGACCGAGATGACCTTCGTCCAGACCGGCTTCCCGACCGCCGCCGACCGCGACGGCCACGACGCGGGCTGGACCGCCAGTTTCGAGGACCTGACCGGCTTCATCCGAGGAAAGGACGCCCGATGACCGCCACCCTGCCCCAGATCGTCTCGCCCGAAGAGTGGCAGGCCGCGCGAGACGCGTTGCTCGTCAAGGAAAAGGAGCACATGAAGGCGGCCGACCACCTGGCCGCCGAACGCCGCCGGCTGCCGATGGTGCCCTTCACCAAGGCCTACGAGTTCGAGTCGGCCGAGGGGAAGAAGAGCCTGCTCGACCTGTTCGACGGCCGCCGCCAACTGATCGTCTACCACTTCATGCTGCACCCGGGCGACGAGGCGGGCTGCCCCGGCTGTTCCCTGGTCGTCGACAACCTGCCGCACCTGGCGCACCTGCACGCCCGGGACGTCACGCTCACCGTCGTCGCGCCCGCCACCCTCGCCGAGATCGACCGGTACCGGACGCGCATGGGCTGGGACGTGCCGTGGGTGTCCGCGCACGGCAGCAGCTTCACCGAGGACTGCGGCGTCGGGACGGGCTTCGGCGTCAGCGTCTTCCTCCGCGACGGCGACGACGTGTACCGGACGTACTTCACCTCCGGCCGGGGCGGCGAGGCGTTCCTGACGTCGCACCGGTACCTCGACATCACGCCGCTGGGGCGCCAGGAGGCGTGGGAAGAGGAAAGCCGCGGCGACGACGCACCCAGCTCGTGGTGGCGCCGTCACGACGAGTACTGAAGGTCTCCGCCCGCCCGCGTCCGGTCACACGCCGCGGCTGCGTCGAGGGCCCGAGCGGCGAATTCGACGGGCCGGTCGGCTGCTGCGCTTCCGCCGCGCGTGAACGGGCCCGGGCGTGCCCCGGGCCCCGACGGCGTCAGCGGGCGTTGGCCGCCCGCAGCGCGATCCACTGCCGCATAGCGTACTCGACCAGGGTGATCAGCGTCTGCTTGGTCGACTCGCGATCCCGCGCGTCGCAGCGGACGATCGGGATGTTCGGGTCGATCGACAGCGCCTCGCGGACGTCGTTGATGTCGTGCTCCAGCACCCCGTCGAACGTGTTGACGCCGACGATGTACGGCAGGCCCCGGTCTTCGAAGAAGTCGATCGGGGCGAACGAATCGGCCAGCCGGCGCGTGTCGGCCAGCACCACCGCGCCGATGGCGCCGCGGACCAGGTCGTCCCACATGAACCAGAACCGCTGCTGCCCGGGCGTGCCGAACAGGTACAGGATCAGGTCCGCGTCCAGCGACACCCGGCCGAAGTCCATCGCCACCGTGGTCGTCGACTTGTTCGGGGTGTGGTCGAGGTTGTCGACGCCGACGCTGGCGTCGGTCATCATCGCCTCGGTGGTCAGCGGCACGATCTCCGACACCGACCCGACGAAGGTCGTCTTCCCCGCACCGAAGCCACCAGCCACCACGATCTTGGCGGATGTCATGGTCGGGGGCGCGGTGTCCCGCGGTGCCTTAAAGCCGACGGAGTCCACTCAAAACCCTTTCCATCAACACCAGATGTGCCTCGGCGCCGTCATTGCCCGTAATCGTCTTGTGCACCGTGACCAGCCCCGCGTCCGCCGCGTCGCTGATCAGCACCCGGGCCACGCCCAAAGGCACCCGCAGCGCCGAAACGATCTCGGCGACCGAACGGGGGGTCCGGCACTCTTCCATGATCGAGATGCACTCGATCTGCTCCGCGGCCACTTCGGGGAAGCCACCGGTGGCAGCGTAGTCCTTCGCGGAGATCAGTGTCTCCAGCTCCAGGGCGTAGTTCGCCCGGGTGCGGCCGCCGGTCAGCGCGTAGGGCCGGACGATCGCCGTCAGCTCCTCGGGCGCGGGCGGCTGCTCGAACACCGCGGGCATGACGAATTCGCCGCTGGGCGGGCCCGGGTCGAACAAACCGCCTGGTCTGGGGCTGTCCCCGTCGGTACTGCCGGGTGGAGAGACTAAAGAGGTCACACGATCTCCTTGGTCGGCCGACGGCGCGGGCGCCGGCGGATCCGCGGCCGCGTGCGCACCGGCGGCCGGGGGTGGCGGGGACTCCTTGCTCTTCTTGCGCTTCCGGCGGGCACGGCCGGAATCCAGCGTGAACCCGTTGAGGACGTCGGCGAACGTGCCGTCGTCCTCTCGCCCGGCGGGGCCGTGCCCCGCGGGTGGCTCGCCGTCGAATCCGGACCCCGTGCTCATCGCGCCATCATCCCACCGGTTCGCCGATCAGCGACCCCCCGGAGCCCTGAAGCTGAGCGCGCAGCTCCGGGGTGAGGATCTGACCGACCCGGTCGACGAGCATCGTCATCTCGTAGGCGACCTGCCCGATGTCGCAGTTGGGGGCGGCGAGCACGGCCAGGCAGGAGCCGTCGCTGATCGACATCAGCACCATGATCCCCAGCTCCATCTCGACGACGGTCTCGTTGACCGCGCCGGCTTCGAAGCAGCGGGCCGCGCCCTGGGTGAGGCTGACCAGCCCGGAAGCGACCGCGGCGAGCTGGTCGGCCCGGTCGAGCGGGAGCCGGTTCGACGCGGTCAGCAGCAAGCCGTCCGCCGAGACGACCACGGCGTGGGCCACGCCGGGCACCCGCTCCGCGAAGTCGTTCACCAGCCAGCCGAACTGGTTCTGCGTCGGCTGAGCGCTACTCGGCGAGGTCATTCACCCTCCAAGGTCTCGTGGTTGGTCTCGGCCGCCTGTGCGGTGCGGTGGCGTCCGCGCTCGATGCCCTGCTGGAAACTCCGCAGGCGGCCGCGCACGTCGTGTGCGTCCCGTTGTGGTCGGGGGGCCGAGGCCCCGGTGGACGGTCCGGCGCTGCCCGGGAGCAGCTGCTCCCCGCGACGGCGCCGGGGCAATCCTGCCGAAGTGAAAGTGGGAGGTGTCGACTGGGACACCGCTTGCACGGCACGCCAGCCGTCGTCCGTGCCGAAATTCCACTCCGCGGTGGCTTCGACCGAGGTCTCTTCACGGCGCGGAGCGGGCGTCTCCGGGGCCTTCCTGCTGGGCAGCGAGGAGGGCGGGACACCGGGACGGCCGTTGGCGACCGGCAGCTGCCCGGAGTCCTGGAAGACGGCCGGTTCGGGCCCCGGACGAGGACGGCTCGGCTGCGGCAGGGGCACGGAACGCTGCGGGAGCTTGGCGGCGCCCCGGCTGGGCTGCGGGAGCGGCGGCCGGGTGCCTTGATCCGGCGCCGGGGCGCCCGGCCGCGGGTCTTCGGCGGGCGGCTGGGTGCCATCCGCGAAAATGTCCCCTTGCAGCCTCGGACGCGACGGGCTGTCGGGTTGCTCGGATGCTTCGGGCTGCGAACCCGCCGAGGCTTGCTGGGCTGCCGCGGCCGGTGCGCCGCTCGGCTGCTGCGCTGCCCCGGACTGCGGCCCCGGCTGCCCGAACGCCTCCGGCGCGGCTTGCGCGGAATCCGCACCCTGCCCGGCAGCAGCCTGCGAACCAGCCCGCTGCCCCGGCTGCCCAAACAGCTCCGAGGCGGCCTGTGAGGAATCCGCACTCTGGCTGGCAGCGCTCTGCGAACCAGCCCGCTGTCCAGGTTGTCCGAACAACTCCGGCGCGGCCTGCGCGGAACTCGCACCCTGCCCGTTCGACTCCGGCGAGCCAGCCCGCTGAGCCGCACCCGCCTGCCCGAATGCCTCCGGCGCGGCCTGTGCCGAATCCGCGCCCTCCCCGGTCGACCCCTGCGAACCAGCCAGCTGAGCCGCGCCCGCCTGCCCGGCTGCCTCCGGCGTGTCTTGCGCCGGGCCGGAACTCTGCCCGGCCGCCTGCTGCGCCGCCGCAGTCTGAGCCGCCGCCGCCTGCTGTGCCGCCGCCGCGTCCTGGGCCGTCCCCAATCCCGGCACCGTCGGCGAAGCCGGGGCCGGCTGCGTCGCGCGCTGCTGCCCCCCGCGCGGCCTCTGCGCCGCGGCCTGGCGGCGGCCACGGGTCACGCCCTGCTGGAAGCTGCTCAGCCGCCCTCGCACGTCCGCCGGGTCGCGGACCGGGAGGTCCGGGCGGGCCGGGGCCGGCTTCGGGGTCGCTGCCGGGCCCGACGGGGTTGCGCTGCCCGGCAGGAGCTGCTCACCCCGGCGGCGGCGCGGGAGGCCCGCGTCGGTGAACGCCGTCGGCTCGGCCTTCGTGCGCTCCTGGACCGTGCGGAAGTTCTCGTCGCTCGCGAAGTCCCAGCTGCGGCGCTCCTCCGGCGCCGCCTCCGCCGAAGCCGAAGCGGCCGGTTCCTCCTCGGGCGCCGGCTTGTCCTCGCGGAACCACGCCGACAGCATCTCGTCGAAGATCGGCGTCGTCTCCGACCGGTCCGGCGCCGGGGCCGGCGGGGGCGGCTCCGACCCCGCCGTCGCCTCCTGCCACCAGTCGCTGAGCGTCGTTTCGTTGGCCGTGAACAGGTCCTTGCCCGCCGGGAGGTCGTCGCCGCGCGGCGGCTGTCCCGCCGGCAGCGGCAGCACCGCGGGCACCTGCGGCAGGGCCGGGCGCTGCGGCGGGACGTCTTCGTCCTTTTCGATCGGGGCGAACAGCGCCGTGCCGGAGATCTCCAGGTCCGATGGCGGGCGCACGCCGGACAGGCCGGCCAGATCGCTCGCCGACGGCCACCGCTCCTCGCCCATCGCCGGCTGCGGCGGCACCACCGGCCGCGGGCGGGCCGCGCCGTTGACCGGGCGGCGCGGCAGCCGGTTGCCCGCCGCCGGGCTCGCCGGGTGCTGCTGCAGGGCGCCGATCGGGCCGGTCGCCGGGCCGTCGGTCAGCGGCATCACCAGCTCCGCGGGGACCACGACGGTGGCGCGGACGCCGACGATGTCCTTGCCGCCGTGCAGCGACACCCCGATCCGGTGCCGGCTGGCCAGCCGGCCGACGACGAACAGGCCCATCCGGCGCGACGTGACCAGGTCGAGCGATCCGGCCTCGGTCAGCCGGGTGTTCGCCTCGGCGACCTCGACCTCGTTCATCCCGATGCCCTTGTCGAGGATGTCGATGTCGAGCGAGCCGTCCTCGCCCATCCGCGACGCCACGGTCACCGTCGTCTCCGGCGCGGAGAACGCCGTGGCGTTGTCCAGCAGCTCGGCGACCAGGCGCATCAGGTCGCTCGCGGCGTAGCCGACGATCCGGGCCGGAGGCGGCGGCTGCACCTGGACCCGCTGGTACTGCTCGATCTCCGACACCGCGGCACGGAGCATGTCGGTGGTGCCGACCGGCTTCCCGGACCGGCGGCCCGGCTCGGCGCCCGAGAGCACCATCAGGTTCTCGTTGTTGCGCCGCATCCGGGTGGCCAGGTGGTCGAGCTGGAACAGCGTCGCCAGCTGGTCGGCGTCCTCTTCGTCCCGCTCGAGCTGCTCGATCAGCTGCAGCTGCCGCTGCACCAGGCTCTGGCTGCGCCGCGAGAGGTTGACGAAGACGCTGCCGTAGCCGGTCCGCATCGCGGCCTGCTCGGTGGCCAGCCGCAGCGCCTGGTGGTGCACCTTGTCGAAGGCCCGCGCCACCTCGCCGACCTCGTCGTCGGTGTGCACCGGGACCGGCCGGACGTCGGTGCCCTGCGCGCGGCCCTCCTGGATGTTGCGGACCGCCTCCGGCAGCGCGGTCTCGGCGACGTCGAGGGCGCTGCGGCGCAGCACCTTCAGCGAGCGCAGCAGCTGGCGGGTGATGAGGAAGACGACCGCGACGGCCAGCACCATCGCGGCGAACAGCAGCACCGCGAGCAGGCCGGCGCCGCTGCTGGACTCGTCGACCAGGTCTGCCGCCGTCTGGGACGCCGACGCGCCGAGCCGGTCGGCGACCGCGCCGATCTGCGCGCGCATCGCCCCGGAGGCGGCGTTCCAGTCCGCGGCCGGCAGCGCGCGGAACGCGTCGTCCACCGCGCTGCTCTGCGCGTTCAGCACCGTCTCGACCATCCGGGCCCGGCTCTGCGCCTGCGTGCCTTCGGCGATCGCCGCGAAGTCGCGCTGCAGCGTGTCGCCCGCCGCGGAGCGGAAGTCGACGAGCCGGTCGGCGAGCCGCAGCTCGGCGGCGCGCAGGGTGGCCAGCTCGCTCGGCGTCAGGCCCGCGCGGCCGATGCCGTAGGAAACGAGGGCCTGGCTGAGCGACACCTGCTCGCCGGCGACCAGCAGTTCGTGCAGCCCGGCGGGCAGGCCGCCGAGGGTGCCGTCGCCGGCGCCCGCGGTGGCCGCGGTGTCGAGGCTGATGAGCGACCCGGTGAGGGCGGAGTACGCGGTGATGGCCTGGCCGGGGTCGAGCTGACCGCCGTCGACCTGGCGGCGCAGGAAGGCGAGGTTGCCGAGCTGCGCGGAGGCCGTGCCCCCGGCGCCGGACACGCCGGGTTCGGCTTGGGCGGCGCGGTCCTGCTCCGCGGTGAACGGGCCGGTCGCGGCGTCGGTGGCCTTGCGCGCCGCGGCCAGCTCGGGGGTGCCGCCGACGGTGCCCGCGGTCAGCATCGCCGAGGTGACCGTGCGCTCCTGCTGGAGGGCGGCGGTGAGCGTGCGCACCCCGCCGCCGAGCGCGACGAGCCGGTCGAGCCGCTGGTACTCGCCGGAGCGGCCGACCTGCGCGGCGATCGTCGCGACGCCCAGCACGAGCGCGAGGACGATGGGCACGACCGTGACGGCCGAAAGCTTGACGGGCAGGCTCCAGTCGCGCCACTGCACGAGCGCGCGCCACACGGCCTTTCCCCTGGACCGCCGGGGCGCTCGGCCGAGCAGTTCCCCGACGGGCACCTGACCTTCTCCTGCAACGGTCACGTGAGTGACTCCCTGTCCGGCGTCATGGATCCGCGTCGGCGGCGCGGCGTCCCGGCTCGCGACGGGCCACCGGACGGCCGTGCCGTCCGTGCCCTGCCGCTTCCCCGGCGCCCTCGCTCGTCCCCGGCCGCCCCACTGTCCGCGCGCTCGGCACTGGGAAGGCACCGCCTCGTCGCCTCGTGCCCGGGGCTCTGCTGCCCGGGACTATGCACGTGCACGTCGCAAGTTGCGTTGTGCACGGTGATCGAGATCAACTTAATCGGTGCCAATCGATCGCTGCGGTCAGCTGGGCCAAAGAATCGTACCCCCGATGCCGTGCCGGTCAATTGTGTTCCCCACTCGGGCGCTGACCTGCGAAAAGCGCTTTCGCAACCGGACACCGGCCAGGACATTTCGCCTCACCGCCCCCGAAGAGGGAATTCCGGTTACCGGACGCGTGGACTCGTCGCCGCCGACCATCACCCGATTAGCCCAGGCAGGGTAGCAGCATCCCTCGGTCGATCTACACTGCGTACCACCAACGGGTGGGTCAAGTCTCAAGATGTGCCCGATGTTGTGGCGTTCCGCGTTCCCCCGCCCCGGCCTGGTGATTTCTTTCGGAACCCGGCGCTGACCAGTGGATCTTCGCCGTCCATCCGGCGGCCGAGCCACCCGCGAGAAGGATCAAGCCCCGAAAACGGCTACTTTCCGTAACCACGTCGGGGAGACGACCGGTGCCGTTACCCCGTTCGCCGCAGTGCACTGTCGCTCCCGCAACGTCCCGTCACAATTCTTTTCGGCATTACGGACGTTCTCCGCACTGCCCACTCACCAGTGTTGTGACCGGTGTTGTCGCCGGTCACCCATTCGACACCCGCGTCGGGGAAACGAATACCGGCTCCCGGACCGACCGGACGGTCCGGCCGCCTTCGGCTGCCGCCGGATGGCGTAGTTACGATGTGCCCTCGCAGTCCGCAAGGGCGGCCCGGCACCCTGCCCGCAGGCGCCCGGGCCCGCCGCCACGGAGGCACCCTGCCGGAGGCACCATGTACGACGTAGCGCGGCCCACGCCGGCCAACGCCCTCGAGGAAACGAGCCGGATCCCGGTCACACCGGCCGGTGCCCCACCCAGCCGGTCCACCACCCCCGCGGGCCCCGACTACCCCGCGATCCAGGCGAGCCCCGAGTTCGTCGCGCTGCGCCGCCGGTTCCGCGGCTTCGTCTTCCCGCTGAGCTTCGCCTTCTTCGCCTGGTACATGACGTACGTGCTGCTGGCCGCGTACGCGCACGACTTCATGAGCCGCAAGGTGTTCGGCGAGGTCAACGTCGCGATCCTGCTCGGACTCAGCCAGTTCGTCAGCACCGCGCTGATCACCTGGCTCTACCTGCGCTACGCGCGCCGCCGGCTCGATCCGCGCGTCGCCCAGCTGCGGGCGCGAGCGGGCCTGACGGAAGAGAAGCGCCGATGACCGCGCTCGCCGCGGGCGGGCAGGCCGCCAGCGACCCCGTCGTCAACACTGTCGTGTTCGCCTTGTTCGTGGCGATCACGCTGTACGTCGTCTACCGGGCCGGCAGCCGGACCTCCTCGACGTCGGACTACTACGCCGCGGGCAGTGCCTTCACCGGCCGCCAGAACGGCATCGCGCTCTCCGGCGACTTCCTCTCGGCGGCGTCGTTCCTCGGCATCGCGGGCGCGATCGCCGTCCACGGCTACGACGGCTTCCTCTACTCGATCGGCTTCCTGGTCGCCTGGCTGGTCGACCTGCTGCTGATCGCCGAGCTGCTGCGCAACACCGGCCGGTTCACGATGGGCGACGTCGTCAGCTTCCGGATGAACCAGCGGCCGGTCCGCGCCGCGGCGGCGACGTCGACCCTGGTGATCTCGCTGTTCTACATGCTGGCGCAGATGGCGGGCGCCGGCGGCCTGGTCGCGCTCCTGCTCAACATCCACACCCGGCTCGGGCAGGCGCTGGTGATCGGCGTGGTCGGCCTGGTCATGGTGCTGTACGTGCTGGTCGGCGGGATGAAGGGCACCACGTGGGTGCAGATCATCAAGGCCGGCGTGCTGATGCTGGCCGTGGTGCTGATCGCGGTCTTCCTGTTCGGCAAGTTCGGCTTCAGCTTCTCGAACCTGCTCTCGGCCGCAACCGAGAAGAGCCCGCTGGGCGAGCACCTCCTGGAACCGGGCGGCTCCTACGGCCAGGACGACACCACCAAGCTCGACTTCGTGTCGCTCGCACTGGCCCTGGTGCTCGGTTTGTCGTCGCTGCCCCACCTGCTGATGCGCTTCTACACGGTGCCGAACTCCTTCGAGGCGCGCCGCTCGGTCGTCTGGGCCACCGTCTGCATGCTCATCTTCTACGTGTGCACGCTGGTGATCGGCTTCGGCGCGGCGGCGCTGGTCGGCGCGGACGAGATCAAGAGCGCACCGGGCGGGGAGAACTCGGCGGCGCCGCTGCTGGCGCTGCACATCGGCGGGACGCTGCTGCTGGGCGTGATCGCCGCGGTGGCGTTCGCGACGATCCTCGCGGTGGTGGCCGGGCTGACGATCACCGCGTCGGCCTCGTTCGCCCACGACGTCTACGCGAACATCTTCAAGCGCGGCAAGGCCGAGCCGGCGGACGAGGTCCGGGTGGCGCGGATGACCGCGATCGTGGTGGGCGTGCTGGCGATCGTCGGCGGCGTGCTGGCGAACGGGCAGAACGTCGCGTTCCTGGTGGCGCTGGCGTTCGCGGTGGCGGCGTCGGCGAACCTGTCGACGCTGCTGTACTCGTTGTTCTGGAAGCGGTTCAACACCACCGGCACGCTGTGGGGCATGTACGGCGGCCTGATCGCGTGCCTGCTGCTGGTGCTGTTCTCGCCGGTGGTCTCGGGCGCTCCCGACTCGATCTTCAAGAGCTTCGACTTCGCCTGGTTCCCGCTGAAGAACCCGGGCCTGGTGTCGATCCCGTTCTCGTTCCTGTGCGGGTTCGTCGGAACGCTGGTGGGCCGGCCGAAGGCGGACGCGGAGAAGCAGGCCGAGATGGAGGTCCGCTCGATGACCGGCATCGGGGGCTGATCCGGGCGGGCGGCCCGCGTCAGGCGCGCAGGCCGTCCAGGATCACGTTCAGCACGCGCTTGCCGTCGTCCGGGCTGCAGTTGCGCACGGCCATCCCGGCGCCGTGCCCCAGCCGGAGGACGTCCGCACCGACGACGTCCGGGCGGACCAGCCCGGCCTCCTGCGCCGCTTCGACGAGCACTCCAGTCGCTTCGCGAAGCCGCTTCTGGCAGTACTGGAACGTCTCCGAGCCGGAATCGATGGACTCCTTGAGGATCGTCGCCAGCTTGTGCCGCTCGACCACCCAGGTGACCTGGGCGAGCAGCCACGCTTTCAGGGCCTCCCACGGCGGCAGCTCGTCGTGCAGCACGAACGCGCGGTCGGCGAGCACCGTGATCTCGTCGCGGTAGACCGCTTCGAACAGCTTCTCCCGGGTCGGGAAGTGCCGGTAGAGGGTGCCCGCGCCGACGCCGGCCTTCTTCGCGACGTCGTCCAGCGGCACGTCGGCGCCGTGGGCGGTGAAGAGGTCCTTCGCCGTCGCGACGATGCGCTCGTAGTTGCGCCGCGCGTCCGCGCGCATCGGACGCTCACCCACCTCGGGCATCCCGGCCTCCTCGCCACTTAACCGGAGAGATTCTCCGAATTCACTTGCGCATCCGGAGACGCTCTCCATATTATCGGATCAGACCCAAGCGGAGAAGATCTCCGCTTCTTCTCTTACTCCTCGGGGGAGTATCCCTTGTCCCAGCAGACGCTCGACCGCGCGCCCGCACCGGCGCGCCCCCACCGCAGCGGGCTGGTCCTCGCGATCATCCTGACCTGCCAGCTCATGCTCGTCCTCGACGCGACGGTGATGAACGTCGCGCTCCCGCGCATCCAGTCCGACCTGGGGTTTTCCCCCACCGGCCTGTCCTGGGTGATGACGGCCTACAGCCTCGTCTTCGGCGGCCTGCTGCTGCTCGGCGGCCGGGCCGGCGACCTGTTCGGCCGTCGGCGCATGTTCGTCGCGGGCATCACCGTGTTCACGCTCGCTTCGCTGGCCGGCGGGCTCGCCGGCTCGGCTGCGCTGCTCATCGCCGCCCGCGTCCTGCAGGGGGTCGGCGCCGCGATGGCGGGTCCGAGCACCCTGGCACTGGTCACGACGACGTTCACCGAGCCCAAGGCCCGCGTCCGCGCGCTGGCGCTGTTCTCCGCGATGTCCAGCGGCGGCTTCGCGATCGGCCTGATCGTCGGCGGCCTGCTCACCGAATGGTTCTCGTGGCGCGCCGCGCTGTTCATCAACGTCCCGTTCGGCCTGGCGATCGCCCTGCTCGCCCCGCGGTTCGTGGCCGAACCCGAACGCCGCCGCGCGCACCTGGACCTGCCCGGCGCGGTCACCGGCACCCTCGGCGTCGGCTCGCTCGTGTTCGCCTTCACCCACGCCGCGTCCGACGGCTGGGGCAACCCGGTGACGCTCGGCTCGCTCGCCGCCGGCTTGGCGCTGCTCGCCGGCTTCGTCGCCATCGAAGCCCGCACCGCGCTGCCGCTGGTGCCGCTGCGGCTGTTCGCCGACCGCAACCGCAGCGCGGCCTACGTCAACTTCTTCCTCGCGCCGATGGCGATGATGTCGATGTTCTTCTTCCTGACCCAGTTCATGCAGGACATCCGGCACTTCGCCGCGCTGGCCACCGGGTTCGCCTTCCTCCCGATGGCGGCGCTGATCTTCACCATGAGCCGGCTGGTGCCGCGGCTGCTCCCCCGCTACGGGCCGAAGCCGCTGGCCCTCACCGGGTCGGTGCTGATGGTGGCCGGCGTCGGCTGGCTCGCGCTGCTCACCACCGACAGCACGTACTTCCCGGCGCTGCTCGGGCCACTGCTGCTGATGGGACTGGGCGGCGGGCTGGCGTTCGCGCCGCTGAACGTGATCATCATGGCCACGGTTCCCGCCGAGGACGCGGGCGCCGCGGGCGGCGTGCTGCAGACCATGCAGCAGGTCGGCAGCACGCTCGGGCTGGGCGTCCTGGTCACGGTGTTCGGCTCGGTGACCCGCTCGTCGGGCTCGACCGGGGCGCAGCTCACGGTCGACGGCATGACGGCGGCGTTCGCGACGGCCGCGGTGTTCGCCGCCTGCACGGTGCTCGTGGCGCTGACCTTCCGCCGTCAGCTTCCGGCTACAGCTTCTGCCCGGCCTTGACCTTGTGCGTCACCCGGCGCTCGACGAGGAACGAGACGAACGGGACGCAGCCGGCCAGCAGCACGAGCACGGTGCCCTTGATCGACCAGCGCGCCTTGATCGCCAGGTCGATGGTGAGCACCAGGTAGATCATGTACAGCACACCGTGGATGGGCGAGTAGATCGCCGACGGCGTCGGGTTGCCGAAGGCGTACCGCAACACCATCACGAAGCACAGGCCCAGCAGGCCGACACCGGTGACGTAGGCGGCGGTGCGGAACCGGACCAGGGGGCCGGCGAGCGGCACGGCGGTCCGGGCGCCTTCGGTGCTGGTGGTCATCGGGTCGTCGTCCTCACTCTGCGGCCTGCTGGTCGCGGGCGTTGAGCTCGCGCAGGTAACGGTTGTAGGCGGCCAGCTCCTCGTCCTCGTCGGTGGTCGTCGCCTCGGCGACGACCGGACGGGGGCGGGGGGCGGGCACCGCGGGCTTGACTTCCTGCTGCCCGGGCTCTTCGGCTTCGGCCTTTTCCCGGAGTTTGCGGATCCGCCAGAACATGAAGGCCGGGAAGAGCCCGAACAGCGGCCACTGCAGGACGTAGCCGAGGTTCTGGAAGGTGCCGTTCGCGGAGGTGAAGCGGTCCCACTGCCACCAGGCGAGCCCGCAGCAGACGAGCAGGCTCACCAGGCAGGTCGCGACGATCGCGATCCGCCGTCCCCACGGGGAGGCGGCCGGTGGCGGGGAAGCTGGCACGGGTCCGACGCTAGCACTGGCCGCCTGAGAGGGAACGTCCGACCGCAGGCCGCGTGGCCGGGCTCTCAGCCCTGCTTGCGCACCGACTGGGCGGCCTTCGCGTACCCGTCCGCCAAGCCGAACACCTTCTGCGCGTACTCCGTCGAGTTGTTGTAGGACAGGATCCCCGCCCACCACCCGCTCGGCCCGGCCATGTCGCGGCCGCCCGCGCACAGGTACCGCGCCGCCGCCAAGGCCGCGTCGTCGATCTGCTGGGGGTCGCCGAGGCCGTCGCCGTTGCCGTCGGAGGCCCACTTGCGCCAGGTGCCGGGGATGAACTGCATCGGGCCCACCGCCCGGTCCACCCCGGCGTCGCCGTCGTAGCGGCCGCCGTCCGTGTCGCCGATCGCCTGGACGCCGGCCGATCCGTCGAGCGGGACGCCGATGATCGGCTTGGACGGGCGGCCGTCGGCGCCGAGGACCGCGCCCGCGTACTGGCCGTGGTTGGACTCGATGCGGCCGATGCCCGCGAGCGTGGCCCACGAAATCTTGCAGCCCGGCTGGTCCGCGCGCATCGCCAGTTCCGCGTTGCCGTAGGCCTGCAAGGCCCGCGCCGGGACACCCGTGGCCGCCGCGACCTGGGTCGCCCACTGGGACAGCGTTGCCGGACCCGTGCTGCGGGCCTGCTGGGGAGACGTCTGCTGCTCGGCCCCGCCCGCCACCGCGCCGCCGGCCGGGGCGACCGAGCCCGGGCGGACGTCGGCCGCCTTGACCTGCAAGGCGGGGATTTCGGTGGTGGTCGGGCTCGCCACCGGCGTCGCCGCGCGGGTGATGAGCCAGATCCCGCCGCCGGCCACCGCCAGCACGGCGAGGACCACGAGCAGCCGGGTGAGCACGGCGACGCCCGGAGAGCGCGGTGCCGGTGCGGCGGAGGCGGCTTCCTCGGCACTCGGGCCGATCGGGTCGTCCTCGGTCTTTCCGGTCCTGGTGCGCACGAAACTCCGGTCCTCCAGCGTGGTATCGACGAACGGTCAACGAGCCCGCGCAGGTTGGCGTTACGCGGGTCGTCCCGATCGTCTCACCACACCGGGTCACCCGGCCGGGTGGAAACCGTCTTTCAGGCGGACTTCTGCTGACGCGCGAGCCGCGCCACGCACCAGGCCGGGGCACTGCCGCGACGCAGGTGCTGCAGGACGGTCATCGGCCCGAGCCGGCGGCTCAGGTCGGACGGCGCGAGCCCGGCCGCCCGGTAGTCGAGGGCCCGCTGGTCGAGCGGGCTGATGCCGGCGTCCCACCACTCCTCGGCTTCGGCGACGCCGCCGACCATCTGCCACCAGCCCGCGGCGGCGGTGAGGAGCTCTTCGGGCACCTCCGGCAGCCGGCTGCGCATCGCGGCGAGGTAGCCGGGATCGGCCGACTCGACGGGGACGAACCGCGACTGTCCGGTCCGGGCACGCTGGCCGGGAATGCCCGGAGCCTGCGCCGGTGCGTCGGCCAGCCACGCGGATGCGATGCGGTCGACCTCCTGCTCCTCGGGAGTCCTCTCGCGCTCGGCGGCCCACTGCCGGATCAACGCGTCCACTCCGGGATCTCCGGTCATCCCTGCCTCCTTGTAGGTCCCCGACGGACAGGCCCTGACGCCTGTCCCACGCGGCGGTGCCGCACGCACCAACCTGCACCTTGCTGAGTGGAAACTGCCTGCGTACCGGGGGTCTCCGGGGGGAGGGCGAACCACCCGATCACGCAATGTGAGCACCGTAGGGCCGGGGTGGTCGTCTTCGCCAGACCCCGGGTGCCACGAATTCGACGACCTGCGCGTTTACGGCCGCAATCCACCCGGATGGTCGAGCGTCGGAGTCCGAAATCCGAGATTGGTGACACTGGGTGATTTACCGTCCGTTAACACGCAGGGTAGTCACCGGCACCGCCCGTGGCGGCGCCGGTACGGAGAAGCACCAGGTCAGGAGAAGAGGGCGCGGAAGAACGTGACGATCGCTTCGGCGCCGTCCTTGAGCCAGCCGAGCACGCGGTGTACGAAGTCGGCGGACTGGGTGGGCTGGGTGATCAGGAGGAAGAGCACGAGGGCGACCACGCCCACGATGAGAATTTTCTTCACGCCGCCCGACATGCGCTTCCTCCCCGGCTCGCCGTCCCCGTCCTGGGAGTGGCCACCCCAATACTGTAGGGAAGGGGTGCGTGGAAGACACCTCGATCACCTCAGGAGCGGCCGTGTCCCGGAACGTGCTGGTGCAGCGGGACGGCGCGGTGACGACGATCACCATCGACCGCCCGGCCGCGCGCAACGCCGTCGACGGGCCCACGGCGGCGGAGCTGGCCGACGCCTTCCGCGTGTTCGACGCCGACCCGGACGCGGCCGTCGCGGTGCTCACCGGAGCCGGCGGCGCGTTCTGCGCGGGAGCCGATCTCAAGGCGATCGGCACCGACCGGGTGAACCGCACTCACCCGGACGGGGACGGCCCGATGGGACCGACCCGGATGACCCTCGGCAAGCCGGTGATCGCGGCGGTCCACGGGCCGGCCGTCGCGGGCGGGCTCGAGCTCGCGCTGTGGTGCGACCTGCGCGTCGCCGACGCCACGGCGGTGTTCGGCGTGTTCTGCCGCCGCTGGGGCGTCCCGCTGATCGACGGCGGAACGGTGCGGCTGCCGCGCCTGATCGGCCAGTCGCGCGCGATGGACCTGATCCTCACCGGCCGGCCGGTCGACGCCGCCGAGGCCGTCGAGATCGGCTTGGCCAACCGGCTGGTGCCGGCCGGCGAGGCGGTGACGGCGGCGCAGGAGCTGGCCCGGCAGCTCGCGGCCTTCCCCCAGGCCTGCCTGCGCGGCGACCGCCGCTCGGCGCTGGCCCAGTGGGGCGAGTCCGAAGAGGACGCACTGGCGGCCGAGTTCGCCGCGGCAATGGGCGAGGGCGTCCTGGCAGCGGAGGCGGTCGAAGGCGCGGCCCGCTTCACCGACGGCGAGGGCCGCCACGGCACCTTCACGTGACGCATCACTCGTGATTGGGAGGTCAACTCGCGTGATTGGAGGGTCGACACGGCCGGGCCTTCGGGTTTCGCCGTGTCGACCTCCGGATCACGCGTGTCGACTTCTGGATCACGCGTGTCGGCGGTTCCATCACAGGTGATATCCGCTCAGTCACGGGGGTTGCCTCGACCGGGCGATCCGCCGCGCGGGCGTGCCGGTTCCGGTCAAGCGGCCGATAAGGTCTCCGGATGGACGACGACGGTGTCAGAGTGGAGCTCCGGCCGGTGGCCGAAAGCGATCTCGGCTTCCTGGAACGGCTGACCAACGACCCCGTCGCCAGCGGTGAGCACCAGTGGTTCGGCTGGCACGATCCCGGCTACCTGCGCCGCCGGTGGCTGGAAACCGGGATGCTCACCGCCGAGACCGGCATGCTCGTACCGACGCTCGGCGGCCGCGTCCTCGGGGTCGTCTCCTGGCACCGCAGCCGGACCGGGCCGACGTCCTACTGCTGGAACATGGGCCTCGTGCTCGTCCCGGAAGCACGCGGCCACGGCTACGGCACCGAAGCCCAGCGCCTGCTCGTCGGCTACCTCTTCGCCCACACCCAGCTCAACCGGGTCGAAGCGACGACCGAGACCGGCAACCGTGCCGAACAACGCTCGCTCGAGAAGGCCGGCTTCACCCGCGAAGGCGTGCTTCGCGGCTACGGCTTCCGGGACGGCGAGTGGCGCGACCACGTCGTCTACTCGGTCGTGCGCTCCGACCTGGCGAAGAACTAGGGGAAGCGCTAGGCGATCACGCCCGCCGCACGCAGCGCGTCGAGGTCCGTGACGCCCAGTTCGGCGAGCACCGCTTCGGTGTCGGATCCCTTGGCACGCGGTGCTTCCGGCGTCGAGGGCGGCGTCCGGTCGAACCGCGGCGCCGGTGCCGGCTGGACCATGCCGCCGATCTCGACGAACGTGCCGCGCGCCGCGTTGTGCGGGTGCGACGCCGCCTCGGCCGGTGACAGCACCGGCGTCAGGCACGCGTCGGTGCCTTCGGCGCGCGCGACGAGGTCGTCACGCGTGAACTTGCCGATCGCCGCCGCGAGGATCTCCCGAAGGCGGGGCCACTGCGTCTTGTCCACGTGCAGCGGCAGCGAATCCGGGTCGAGCTCGAGCACCTGCACCAGCGAACTCCAGAACCGCATCTCGATCGCGCCGACGGCGACGTACTTGCCGTCCGCCGTCTCGTAGGTGTCGTAGAACGGCGCGCCGCCGTCGAGCATGTTCTCGCCGCGCTCCCCCGACCAGAGGCCGGCCGCCTTGATGCCGTGCAGGCTCGTGGTGAGCAGCGCGGCCCCCTCGACCATCGACGCGTCGACGACCTGGCCGCGCCCGGACGTGTTCCGTTCGTACAACGCGGCCAGGACGCCCATCGCCAGCAGCAGCCCGCCGCCGCCGAAGTCACCGACGAGGTTCAGCGGCGGCACCGGCCGCTCCCCCGCGCGCCCGATCGGTTCGAGGGCCCCCGCGATGCCGATGTAGTTGATGTCGTGCCCGGCCGCCTTCGCCAGCGGCCCGTCCTGGCCCCAGCCGGTCATCCGGCCGTAGACCAGCCGCGGGTTGCGGGCGTGCACGACGTCCGGGCCGAGCCCGATCCGCTCGGCGACACCGGGCCGGAACCCCTCGATGAGGACATCGGCGGTGTCGCACAGCTTCAGCACCAGCTCGACGCCCTCGGGCGTCTTGGTGTTGACGCCGACGGACCGGCGGCCGCGGGCGAGCGGGTCGGCCGGGATGCCGAGCACGTCCTCCCCCGGCTGCGCGCGGTCGACGCGGACGACGTCGGCGCCGAGGTCGGCGAGGATCATCGTGGCGAACGGCCCGGGCGCGAGGCCGGCGAGCTCCACCACCTTCAGGCCGCCGAGCGGACCTGCCTTCATAGTCGGTCCTCTCAGAGCGAGCGGGAGATGATTTCCTTCATGATTTCGCTGGTGCCGCCGAAGATCCGGGAAATCCGGACGTCGGCCCAGGCGCGGGCGATCGGGTACTCGGTCATGTAGCCGTAGCCGCCGAAGAGCTGCACGCAGTCGTCGATGACCTTGTTGACGCGCTCGGTGGTCCACAGCTTCGCCATCGCCGCGCCCTGGACGTCGAGCTCGCCCTTGAGGTGCCGTTCGATGCACTGGTCGAGGAACGCCCGCGCCACCGCGGCTTCGGTCGCCGCCTCCGCGAGCTTGAACTTGGTGTTCTGGAAGGAGAAGATCGGCCGGCCGAACGCCGTGCGCTCCTTGGTGTACTCGAGCGTGAGGTCGACCGCCGCCTCCAGCCCGGCCACCGCGGTGACGGCGATGATCAGCCGTTCCTGCGGCAGCTGCAGCATCAGCTGGATGAAGCCCTGCCCCTCGGCGTCGCCGAGGAGGTTGCCGGCCGGCACGCGGACGTCGTCGAAGAACAGCTCGGCGGTGTCCTGGCCCTTGAGCCCGACCTTGTCGAGGACGCGGCCGCGGCGGAAGCCCGGCGTGTCGGTCTCGACCACGATCAGCGACACGCCCTGCGCGCCCGCGTCCGGGTCGGTCTTGCACGCGACGACGACGAGGTCGGCGTGCAGGCCGTTGGTGATGAAGGTCTTCGCGCCGTTGAGGACGTAGTGGTCGCCGTCGCGGACCGCGCGCGTCTTGATGCCCTGCAGGTCCGAGCCGGTGCCGGGCTCGGTCATCGCGATCGCGCCGACCATTTCGCCGCTGGCCAGTTTCGGCAGCCACTCGCGCTTCTTGTCTTCCGACGCGTAGGCGAGCAGGTAGTGCGCGACAATTCCATTGTGGACGGTGACGCCCCACGCGCCGTCGCCGGCGCGCGCCTGCTCTTCGTAGAGGACGGCCTCGTGGGCGAAGGTGCCGCCGCCCCCGCCGTACTCCTCGGGGATGGACAGGCACAGCAGGCCGACGTCGCCCGCCTTCGTCCACAGCTCGCGGTCGACCTTCTTCGCCGCCGCCCAGCGTTCCTGGTGCGGGACGGCTTCCTTCTGCAGGAACGACCGGACGAGTTCGCGGAGGTCGTCGAGCTCGGTCGTGCTCCACGAGCTCTTCGGCAGTTGCAGTGGCACGGGGACCCTCCTGCTGGAAAACATGACGCTCAGCATGTAAGTTCTGATCGGAATGTACATCCGTACCGGCCTGTAGGTAAAGCAGGGAGGCCGCGGTGACCGAGACGACGCACCGGACCCAGGCGCAGCGGCGCGAGCAGACCCGCACGGCGCTGCTCGACGCGACCATCGACTGCCTGGTCGAGGTCGGCTACGCGCGCACGTCGGTGCAGGAGATCTGCGCCCGCGCGGGCGTGTCGAAGGGCGCCGTGCAGCACCACTTCACCGCGAAGGCCGAGCTGATGGCGGCCGCGGTCGAGCACCTGACGACGAAGCTGCGCCGCCGGCTCGCGGAGTCACTGGACGAGCTGCCCGGTGGCGGCAGCGGGGTCGCCGCGGCGATCGACCTGCTGTGGGCCGGCTATTCCGGCACGCTCTCCACCGCCGTCACCGAACTGTGGGTCGCCGCCCGCACCGATCCCGAACTGCGCGCGGCCATCCGCCCGGTCGACCGCGCGCTCGGCCGCGCCACGCTCGAGCACGTCACGCAGGTCGCCGGCGAGCTCCCGCCGGAGCGGGCGGAGATGCTGTTCTGGCTCACCGTGAACCTCACCCGCGGACTGGCGCTGGACGCCGAGCTCGGCGGCGCCCCGCACCGGCGCCGGCAGCTCCTGGAGGAGTGGAAGCGCATCGCCGTCCTGCTCTACGAGGACGCCACCGCTGCGCCGAGCTGACCACCAGGGTGCTTTGCCCCTTATCCGCAGGCGGATTTCGTGGTCCAATCCCCTCCGAACGAGGGGAGTTCCGATGACCGCCGCCCCGTACCCGTACCCGTACGGCCCGCCACCCGCCCAGCCGCCTGCCGACCCGGGCGCCGTCTTCCGGCTGCTGGCCGCGATCCTCGGCGCCCTCGCCGCGGTGCTGGTGATCGCCGGGTCCTTCCTGCCGCAGACGTCGTTCGAGCAGGTGGTGGACGGCAAGACCGAGAGCAGCCAGACGATCAGCGCCTGGTCGCGCTCGTTCACCGTCGAGCCCGACGAGCAGACGAAGCAGTTCTACGACAACGCCCACGTCGCCCGGTACGGGATCCCGCTCACCACGGCCGCGGTGGTGCTGCTCGCGGGGGCCGGGCTGGCGCTCGCCGGCGCACGCCGCTCGGCGGGCCCCGGCGTGCGCTCGGCCGCCCGGACGACGCTGGTGGCCGGAGCCGCCGGAGTGGCCGCGGCGGTGTGGATGCTCGGCATGGACGTCTCGGCGACCTTGAGCTACGAGAGCGACCAGCCGGCGCTCAAGTCGCACTACACGACCGGGATCGGGTTCTGGTTGCTGATCGGCAGCGGGATCGTCGCGTTGCTGACGCTGGTGGCCGCGGTACTGGCCGGGCGCCGGCCCCCCGTCGCGGCGCCGGCCGGCCCACCGTCCGGGCCCTACCAGCAGCAGTCACGGCCGTACCCGGTGCCGCCCCAGCAGTACGGGCAGCCCTACCCGGGTCAGCCGGTGTCGCAGCCGTTCCCCGCCCAGGCCCCGCCACCGCCGCAGACCGGCCCGCAGCCGCCTCCGTACGGCGGCCCGGCGTCGCAGCCGTTCCCGGCGCAGCAGCCCGACGATCCTTACGGCGGCGCCACGCAGGCTCAGCAGCACCCGGTTCAGCAGGAACCGACGGAACCGAACTACCAGCTGCCGCCGCTGCACCCGCCCAAGACGTGAATCTTATTCACATCACGCTGGACATCTGACGTACCGACGGTATGGTGTACTCGTCGGTAACCCCTGCGCGACGTCGCGCGGACTCCGCCGGAACGGAGACGTCATGACCAGCACGACCCCCGCGAACGCGGTCGAAGACCCCTCGCTGCCGCCCACCGTCGGCGGCGTCGCCGGGGCGCCGGGCTCGGCGCGGGCGGCCCGGCTCGTCGCCCGCGTGACGGGCGGCGCGGACTCCGCGCCGATCCGGATGCGGGCGCCCTTCACCGGGTTGCCGATCGCGACGCTGCCGCAGGCCACCGACGCCGACGTCCGGGCGGTGTTCGCGGACGCGCGCACGGCCCAGACGGCGTGGGCCGACCGCTCCCCCGCCGAGCGCGCCCGCGTCCTCACCCGCCTGCACGACCTCGTGCTCGCCCGGCAGGACGAGGTACTGGACCTGGTCCAGGTCGAGGCCGGCAAGGCGCGGCTCGACGCGTTCGACGAGGTCAGCGCGACCGCGCTGGTGGCGGCCTACTACGGCAAGCACGCGGCGAAGCTCCTCGCGCCCCGCCGGGTCGCCGGCGTCATCCCCGGCCTGACCCGCGCGGGCGAGGTCCGTCACCCCAAGGGCGTCGTCGGGATCATCTCGCCGTGGAACTACCCCCTGGCTCTGACCGCGATGGACGTCCTGCCGGCGCTGGCCGCGGGGAACGCCGTCGTGCAGAAGCCGGACAACCAGACCGCGCTTTCGGCGCTGTGGCTGCACGAGCTCGCCGAGGAGGCCGGGCTGCCCGCCGGGACCTGGCAGATCGTGCTCGGCCGCGGCTCGAAGATCGGCACCGCGCTGGTCGAGGAGTCGGACTACCTCTGCTTCACCGGCTCCACACCGACCGGCAAGGAGCTGGCGGGCCAGGTGGCGAAGCGGCTGACGTCGTACTCGCTGGAACTCGGCGGCAAGAACCCGATGGTCGTGCTGCCCGACGCCGACGTCGCGAAGGCCGCGACGGGCGCGGTGACGGCGTGTTTCTCCTCGGCCGGGCAGCTGTGCGTGTCGGTCGAGCGGATCTACGTCCACGAGGACATCCGCGAGGAGTTCACCCGTGCGTTCGTCGCGCGCACGGCGGCTTTGCGGCTCGGCGGCGCGCTGGACTACCACGCCCAGATGGGCTCGCTGACGTCGGAAGACCAGCTCGCGACGGTGTCGGCGCACGTCGAGGACGCCCGCGCGAAGGGCGCTTCGGTGTTGACCGGCGGCCGCGCGCGGCCCGACCTCGGGCCGCTGTTCTACGAGCCGACGGTGCTCTCCGGCGTCACCCCGGACATGCTGCCGTTCGCGGAGGAGACGTTCGGGCCGGTCGTCTCGATCTACGGCTACACCGACGTCACCGACGCCATCGAGCGGGCCAACGACACGCCGTTCGGGCTCAACGCCAGCGTCTGGTCCCGCAACGGCCGCGCGGGCTGGGAGGTCGCGGCGCGGCTGAAGGCCGGGACGGTCAACGTGAACGAGGGCTACGCGGCGACGTTCGGCAGCGTCGGCGTCCCGATGGGCGGGATGAAGGACTCGGGCGTCGGCCGCCGCAACGGCGCCGAAGGCCTGCTGAAGTACACGGAGTCCCAGTCGATCGCGCTCCAGCGCGGCCTGGCCCTCCGCCCGCCGCGCGCGATCCCGGGCTCACTGTGGTCCCGAGGCATGACGTTCGGCCTCAAAGCCCTCCGCCGCCTCCCGCGCTGACGTGATCGAAGAGTCAACTCACGTGATTGAAGGGTCAGCACTCGTGATTTGAGGGTCGACACGGCGAACCCCTCAGGCTCGGCCGTGTCGACCCTTCAATCACGCGTGTCGACCTCTCGATCACATGAGTTGACCTTCTGATCACGCGGTGGGGGCGGTGAGGAGGCCGCGGTCGTAGGCGATGGCGACCGCTTCCGCGCGGCGGCTGGCGCCCAGTTTGGCCATCACGCGCGAAAGGTGGACGCTGACCGTTTTTTCGCTGATGTAGAGCTCTTCGCCGACCTGGCGGTTCGTGCGGCCGAGTGCGACGCGCTCGAGGACGTCGCGCTCGCGGTCGGTGAGCGGGTCGGTGACCGTGCGGGCCGGGGGCGCCGGTTCGAGGCCCGCCAGCTCGACGCGGGCCCGGTGCGCCAGGTCGCGGACGGCGTCGCGCAGCGGGATCGCGCCGAGCCGGACCGCCACCGCGTGGGCCGCTTCGAGGGCCGCGCCCGCTTCGGCGTCCTCGGCCAGCCGGGCTTCGGCTTCGTGCCAGCGGCAGACCGCCTGCTCGTAGACGGCGCCGTAGCCGAACGCCGCCACCGCGGCCGCCCACAGCTGGGTGTCGCCCCGGCCGGACAGGCAACTCGCCGCCGCCTCCAGGCGGGCCAGCCACGCGCGACCCTCCGGACCGAGCGTTCCCGAACGCGGCTGGCCGACCACCGAGCACATCCGGCCGTGCGCCAGCAACCGTTCGCCGGCCGCCACGGCGGCTTCGGCCGCGGCCTGGTCGCCGTGGACGCGGGCCTCGGCGGCCAGCCTGGCCGCGGCGGACACGCCGAGCGCGGCGATCCGGATGCCGGCCAGCAGGCCGGGTTCGATCCGCTCCAGCCAGCCGATCAGGTCTTCGGCCTGGCGCACGGCTTCGGCGTGGGCGCCGCGCCAGTACGCCAGCTCGATCCCGGCGCCGCCGGCCGCCAGCGGGATCTGCATGTCCGCCGTCCAGTGCTGCCGCATCCCGCTGAGCAGCTTCGCGGCTTCGTCCAGCCGGCCGCGGGCGACGACGAACAGCGACCAGATGGCCAGGATCCGCGCCGCGACCGCGCTGGACACCCCGCGCCCGGCGCGCCCGGCGCTCTCGTCCGGCCAGTCGCCCATCAGGTACCGCAGCATCAGCTGCCGCGCCCGCAGCTCCAGCCCGTAGACGCTCCAGCTCAGCCCGGCTTCTTCGGCCCGCGCGACCCCGCGCGTGGCGTGCTCCAGCGCGGCCGCGAAGTCGCCCTGGTCGTCGTGGCTCAACGCCAGGAAGTAGGTCGCGCGGATCTCGGTGTTGTACGCGCCCACGTCCCGCGCCTTGCATTCGGCCTGGCGCAGCCGTTCCCGGGCTTCGGCGGCGTCGCCCCGCGAGTCGGCCAGCGTGCCCAGGGTGACCAGCGCCGACGCCTCCGCACCGGCCGCGCCGACCGCCTGCGCGTCGGCGACCGCGGAGAGCGCGCTGTCGAGCGCAGCCTCGGGCTGGTCGAGGATCCGCAGGAACCCGGCCCGGCTGGCCAGCACCCAGGCGCGCGCCGAGCTGGGCTCGGTGTCCTTGACCAGGTCCCAGGCCCGGTCGATGGCGGCGACCGCCTCGTCCAGGGTGCCCTCCAGCGCGAGCAGCGCGTCCGCCAGCCGCCGCCACACCTTCGCGGCGCGATCGTGCGGGACGTCGGCGGTCAGTGCCTGGGTGGCCGAGCGGGCGAACGCCGCGGCCCGCTCGGGCTCACCGGACGTTCCCGCGAAGTACGACGCTTCGTACAGCAGCTTCAGCTCGTCCACCCCGTCCGGCCGGTCCGCCGAGGCGACGGCGTCCCAAATGGACAGTGCCTGTTCGACGTGCTGCAGCGCCGACCCGGGTGCGCCGAGCTTCTCGGCCTCGTCCATCGCGCGCAGCAACGCCGGCAGCGCGGTGGCCAGATCGCTGCTCTGCATCGAGTGGTAGGCCAGCTTCGCGTCGTGGCCGCGGCCCTGCGGCCGCGCCTTGATCCGCGCCGCGTACGCCGCGTGTGTGCGCGACCGCTCCCCCGGCAGCAGGTCGCCGTACACCGCTTCCTGCAGCAACGCGTGCCGGAACGTGTACGAGCCGTCCGAGAGCACCACCAATACGTGGTGCTGGACGGCTTCCCGCAGCGCTTCGTCGAGCTCCAGCTCCCCCAGCGCGGAGACCTCGGCGAGCGCGGCGTGCATCACCGGCTCGTTGGCCACCGAGATGACCCGCGCGACCCGGCGGGCGTCCGGCGAGAGCCGCTCGAGCCGGGACAGCAGCACCTCGGCCAGCCCGGCGGGCAGGTCGTTGCACTCGGTCTTGGTGGCGAGCAGCTCCTCGGCGAAGAACGGGTTGCCCTCGGAGCGGGTGACGATGTCGGCCACGACGTCCGCCGGCAGCGGCTCGTCGGCCAGCGCCTCGACGAACTTGCGGGCGTCGACCGCGCCGAAGGGCTGCAGGTCGACGCGCTCGACGGTGGCGAGCCGGACCAGCTCGGACAGCAGGCCGCGCAGCGGGTGCCGCCGGTGGACGTCCTCCTCGCGGTAGCTGCCCACGACCAGCAACCGCTGCGCCCGCAGCCGGCTGAGCAGGAAGGACAGCAGATTGCGGGTCGAGGCGTCGGCCCAGTGGAGATCCTCCAGGAGGATCACCACGGGCCGCGCCTCGGCGATCTCGGTCAGCACCCCCAGTACCGCGTCGAACAACTGCAGCTGACCGAGATCCTGCTCCGGCCGGGGACGCACCATGGTTTCCCGGTCGTTCGAGGTCATCGGCGGGTGTTCGGCCGGGCGCGGTTCTTCCAGGCCCTGCCCCTGCGGCAGCAGCCGCCCCAGGGCGGGCCGGGCCCGCACCGCGGCGGCGACCGCCGGGTCCGTCGCGCTGCCCAGCGGGGCGAGCGCCTCGGCGAACGGAAGATAAGGAAGACCGCCCTCGCGGACGTCGATGCAGCGGCCGGTGAGCAGCAGCGCACCGCACGCTTCGACGTGCTCGCCGAGCGCGGTCAGCAGCCGGGTCTTGCCGACCCCGGCGTCCCCCGAGAGCAGCGCCGCGCCGGCTTCGCCACGTTCGGCCCTGGCGAAGGCGGCGCGGAGCCGCCGCATCTCGTGGGTACGGGCGACGAGCGGGATTCCGGAGCCGAGTCGGGGCACGAGGAGCATTCTTGCTCACCCCACCGACAAGTTCCGACCGCTTATCGCCTTCGACACTTTCACCGAGCGGTCTTGGCAGCGCCGGCGGTCTCCCGCTCGACCTCGCGGCGCTCCTGCGCCGGTACCTCGACATCGGCGTGCGCGGCCCGCAGGTGGCGGACGGCGCGGCGGGCGCGGACGGCCCAGGCGCTGCGCCCGGCCTTCAGCAGTTCCTCGTTCCGGTAGGCCGCTTCGGCCCGGACCGCGTCGAGCATGAGATCGCTGTGCATCGTGTTCCCCTGTCCCTGTGTTCTCCGTCTGGTAGCACTCAGGTTCGTCCTGAGGGGACACCTCAGGCATCGGGTGATCACGCAGGCATCGCGCAAAAAGACCCCTTACTCCCGGCCGAGCCCAGCTCGGCGGGGGTAAGGGGTCTTTTCCCAAGCGCCTCAGTCGTGCGCCGGGCCACCGGTCCGCACCGCGGCCAGCAGCCCCCGCCAACCCGACGCGGGCAGGCGGAACGCACCCCCTTCGGGGTCCTTCGAGTCGCGCACCGCGGCACCACCGGCGACGAACGCGACCTCCACGCAGTCGTTGCCGCCGCCGCTGTGGCTGCTCTTGCGCCACCGCGCTCCGGAGAGTTCTGTTTCCATGGTCCCCACTCCCTTACTGTGTCCTCGGTTCCGGATGGTGCACCGGACCCGGTACGGCCGCCTGTTCGGCGAACCGCCCGGCCGCCTCGGCGATCAGGTCCACCGAGTCGTCCGGTTTCAGTGCGGCCGCGCGCAGATGGTCGAACATCAGCCCGTAGCGCCGCACGTCTGTGGGTTCCTCCAGGTAGAGGCCGCTGGACGTGCTGTCGTCGACGTAGACGACGTCCGGATCGGCCTGTTCGGGGAAGCCCATGATGAGGAAGGGGCCTTCCATGCCGGGGTGCGCGCCGGCACCGAACGGCACGACCTGGACGGTCACGTTCGGTTTTTCGGCGACGGCGACCATCCGGTAGAGCTGCTCGGCCATCACCTCGGGCCCGTCGACCACGCGGCGCAGCACGGCTTCGTCCATCACGGCCCAGTACTCGGGTGGCGGGGTTTCGGACAGCAGTTCCTGGCGGGCCATCCGGGCGGCGACGCGGCGGCGGATCTCGGCGTCGTCGGCGTCCGGCCGCAGCGCGCGGATCACCGCGCGGGCGTACCGCTCGGTCTGCAGCAGCCCGGGCACCAGGAGGGCCTGGAACGCGCGCAGTGAGCTGGCGTCGGCTTCGAGCCCGACGAAGGTGCCGGTGAAGACCTCGTTGTACGCGTGCCACCAGCCCCGCTTGCGGGCTTCCCTGGCCAGCTGGACGAGTGCCTCCTGCTCGTCGCCCACGATCCCGTAGAGGGCCAGCATGTCCCGGGCGTCACGCGGGGTGACCCCGACGTGGCCGGTCTCGATGCGGCTGATCTTCGAGGCCGAGCATTCGAGCTTCTCGCCCACCTCGTCGATGGTGAGGTCCGCGGCCTCGCGGAGCCGGCGCAGCTCGCCCGAGAGCCGCCGCCGGCGAACGGTGGGGCTCTGTCCCCTGGCCATCGCGGTACCTCCGGATGTCGACGTACTTGCGGTATCCAACCAGCCGGGCGCGGAGGGGGTGGAGCATTGGCGAGCGTTGATTCCGGCACCGGATCTGCAATTTGCAGAATGCTCTCGTATCCTCGCACCCTGCACTGCAGCGGGCGCCCGACAGTCGGCCAGCCGTGGCTTCGACTGGCCTCTGAGCAGGGTAGACGATGACCGCGCGGAGTGCCGCGCGATCATCACACGGAGGGGTCCGGGGCCGTCCCCCGATCGGTCCCGGCCCCTCACCCGGGCCGAATGCCCTTTTCCGGCGACGGATATTCGGACCATTCGTCGCCCGTGCGGGTGATTTCCCGGCGAACTTCACAAGACGCGCAAGAGTCCTTCTTGGACGACCGTGGCGATCAGCGTGCCGTCCTCGGCGAAGAACCGGCCGGTGGCCAGACCGCGGGCGCCGGACGCCGTCGGCGAGGCGCTGTCGTAGAGGAACCACTCGTCCGCGCGGAACGGCCGGTGGAACCACAGTGCGTGGTCGAGGCTGGCCCCGAGCACCTTGTCGGTGTCCCAGTAGACGCCGTGGCGCGCGAGCACCGAGTCCAGCAGCGTCATGTCCGAGGCGTAGGTCAGCACGCAGACGTGCAGCAGCTGCTGGTCGGGCAGTTTGCCGTCGGCGCGCATCCACACCTGGTTGCGCGCGGGCCGCTCGCCGGTCTCGCGGGTGACCCACGGCGGCTCGTTGACGTACCGCAGGTCGATCGGCCGCGGCCGGGCGTGCGCACCGATCGCGTAGCCCTCGGCGCGTTCCATCAGCGTCGGCAGCGTCTCCGGCGCCGGCACGCCCTCGGGCATGACTTCGGCGTGCTCGATGCCCGGTTCCTCGGTCTGGAACGACGCCGAGAGGGAGAAGATCGCCTTGCCGTGCTGGATCGCCACGACCCGCCGCGTGGTGAACGACCGGCCGTCCCGGATCCGGTCGACTTCGTACACGATCGGCACGCTCGGGTCGCCGCCGCGGATGAAGTACGCGTGCAGCGAGTGCACCCGGCGTTCCTCGGGGACGGTGCGCCCGGCCGCGACCAGCGCCTGACCGGCGACCTGCCCGCCGAACACCCGCACCGGCGAGTGGGCGGGCGAGACGCCGCGGAAGATGTTCTCTTCGATCTTCTCCAGGTCGAGCAGCGCGATCAGGCGGTCGAGCACCGGCTGGCCGCCACCCGGGATCTCCAGTTCGGTGGCGGCCGTCCTGGCCAATTCAGTCATGGCCAGACCCTATGTGCTGAACGGGTGACGCGTCCCTTATGCGTGGTCGTCTTCACCGAGGCGGTGCACGCGGATCAGGTTGGTCGACCCGACGGTGCCCGGCGGGGAACCGGCCACGATGACGACCAGGTCGCCCTTCTGGTACTTGCCCATCTCGAGCATCGCGTGGTCGACCTGCTGGATCATCTGGTCGGTCGACTCCACCCGCGGCACGATGTAGGTGTTGGTGCCCCAGGTCATCGACAGCTGGCTGCGGACGCAGTCCTCGGGCGTGAAGGCCAGCAGCGGCAGCCGGGTGTGCAGCCGCGCGAGGCGGCGGACGGTGTCACCGGACTGCGTGAACGCGACCAGGGCCTTCGCGTTGAGCCGCTCGCCGATGTCGCGGGCGGCGTAGGAGATGACGCCGCGCTTGGTGCGCGGGACGTGCGAGAGGGGCGGCACGATCGGCGAGTCGGTCTCGACCGCCTCGATGATCCGGCCCATCGTCTCCACGACCTCGATCGCGTACCGGCCGACCGAGGTCTCGCCGGACAGCATCAGCGCGTCGGCGCCGTCGAGCACCGCGTTCGCGACGTCGGACGCTTCGGCGCGGGTCGGCCGGGAGTTGTTGATCATCGACTCGAGCATCTGCGTCGCGACGATGACCGGCTTCGCGTTCTCGCGGCAGATCTGGATGGCGCGCTTCTGCACCAGCGGGACCTGCTCCAGCGGCAGCTCGACGCCCAGGTCGCCGCGGGCGACCATCACCGCGTCGAAGGCCAGCACGATGGCCTCGAGGTTGTAGACGGCTTCGGGCTTCTCGATCTTGGCGACGACCGGCAGCCGGCCCTTGCCGACCCGGTCCATCACCTGGTGGACCAGGTCGATGTCGGCCGGCGAGCGGACGAAGGACAGGGCGATGAAGTCGACGCCCAGCTCGAGGGCGAACTCGAGGTCCTCGATGTCCTTCTCGGACAGCGCCGGCACGGAGACGTCCATGCCGGGCAGCGAGACGCCCTTGTTGTTGCTGACCGGGCCACCCTCGGTGACCTCGCAGACCACGTCCTGGCCCTCGACGTCGCGGACCACCAGGCCGACCTTGCCGTCGTCGACGAGCAGGCGGTCGCCGGGCTTGGCGTCCCGCGCCAGGCCCTTGTAGGTGGTCGAGACCCGGTCGTGGGTGCCGGCGACGTCCTCGACGGTGATCCGGACGATGTCGCCGTTGTGCCACTCGACCGGCCCGCCGGCGAACGTGCCCAGGCGGATCTTGGGGCCCTGCAGGTCGGCGAGGATGCCGACCGCGCGGCCGCTGTCGGCGGCGGCGCCCCGGATCAGGTCGTAGACCTGCTTGTGGTCGCTGTGGCTGCCGTGGCTGAAGTTCATTCTGGCCACGTCCATGCCGGCATCCACCAGGGCCCGCATCTTCTCCGGGGTCGCGGTGGCAGGGCCCAGGGTACAAACGATCTTCGCGCGTCGGCTCACGTCCACATAGCGTAGACCCTCTTCGCTCGTACGTCTGTACCGATCCCGAATGTTCAGAAAAGTGTTCAGAACCCTGCCTGGTCAGGCGCGGTCAGCGGCGCGGTTGTTCACTTGGGCCGACCCGGTCGCGGGCCCATTCGTTGAACTCGCGCACCTGCCGCCACGCCTTCTTCACCCGGTCGAGCGCGCCCCGTTCGTGCAGGACGTCGTCCGGCTCCCACACCCGGACCGCGTACACCGAGCGGTAGCGCAGCAGGTCCAGCCGGGGGTGATCGGCGTCGAAGCCGCGCGGCTTCGACTTGAGCCGATCTCCCCGGACCTCCCAGCCCGCCCGCTCGAGCTTGGCGAGGATCTTCCGCAGCGATTCGCCGTGCAGCTCCGTGTCGACGGCCTGGCGGAACCGGGCGATCTGGTCGGACGCCAGGTGGAAGCAGCCGCCTCCGACGCGCAGGCCCTCCGGCCCGACCTCGACGTAGTAGGCGCCGCCGCCGCGGCCCTGTTCGATCACCGCGCCGCAGTGGGTCTTGTACGGCGTCTTGTCCTTGGCGAACCGGACGTCCCGGTAGGGGCGGAACACCTTGGGCTCGCCGAAGCCGTCGGAGAACTCGGGCGCCAGCTCGGCCAGCAGCGCCTCCATCGGCGCGCGGACGTCGGACTTGTAGGTCTCGACGTGGTCGTCCCAGTAGGGCTTGGAGTTGTCCTCCACGAGGCCGTCGAAGAAGTCGACGGCGTACTCGCCGAATCCGCTGAACGTCACGCCCGCGACAGTAAACGGGGGCACCGACAAGTTCTGCCGGTGCCCCCGCGGTGCTACTTGGCGACGGCCGTGATCAGCTCGCCGTTGGTGGTGTCGCCGGAGAGTTCCCAGAACATCGCGCCGCCCAGGCCCTGGGTCTTGGCGTAGGAGATCTTGCCGGCGATGGTCGAGGGCGTGTCGTAGCTCCACCAGTTGCTGCCGCACTTGGCGTACGCGGTGCCCGCGACGGTGCCGGTCGCCGGGCAGGAGGCCTTGAGCACCTTGTAGTCCTCGATGCCCTGCTCGTACTTGCCGGGCGCCGGGCCGGTCGCGGTGCCACCCGGGGCGCTCTGCGTGACGCCGGTCCAGCCGCGGCCGTAGAAGCCGATGCCCAGCAACAGCTTGCTCGCCGGGACGCCCTTGCTCTTGAGCTTCTGGATCGCCGCGTCGGAGTAGAAGCCGGGGGTCGGGATGCCGGAGTACGACGTCAGCGGCGAGTGCGGAGCCGTCGGGCCCTGGGCAGCCCAGGCGCCGAAGTAGTCGTAGGTCATCACGTTGTACCAGTTGACGTACTGCGCGGCGCCGCCGTAGTCGGCCGCGTCGATCTTGCCGCCGCTCGTGCCGTCGGCGGTGATCGCCGCGGTGACCAGCTTCGAACCGAACTTCGCCCGCAGCGCCTGGAGGAGGTTCTTGAACGCCGCCGCGCCACTGGTGTCACACGACAGGCCGCAGGCGTTGGGGTACTCCCAGTCGATGTCGATGCCGTCGAAGACGCCGGCCCAGCGCGGGTCGTTGACCAGGTTGTAGCAGGAGTTCGCGAACGCCGTCGGGTTCTTCGCCGCCTGGCCGAAGCCGCCCGACCAGGTCCAGCCGCCGAAGGACCAGATGACCTTCAGGCCCGGGTGCTTGGCCTTGAGCTTCTTGAGCTGGTTGAAGCTGCCGGCGAGGGGCTGGTCCCAGGTGTCGGCGACGCCGTCGACGCTGCCCGCGGCGTCGTAGGTCTTCTGGTAGTCGGCGTAGGCGTCGCCGAGCGCGCAGCCGCCGTTCGTCACGTTGCCGAAGGCGTAGTTGATGTGGGTCAGCTTGCTCGCCGAGCCCGACGTCTCGATGTTCTTGACGTGGTAGTTGCGGTCGTAGACCCCCCATTCGGTGAAGTAGCCGACCACCTTGCCGACGGACGCGTCGGTCGCGGCGGCGGCCACCGGGGCGGTCGCGCCGCCCGCGACGAGACCCGCGGCGGCCGCCACGGCCAGCAGGGCCGAGAAGCTCTTCCTGCGCAAACGGGACATGCGTTCTCCCTCCGGGGAATTCCTCACGGCCACGGTGCCGGAGTGGTGGGGACCACACTCACCGTAAGTGGACTAGACCACTAGGTCAATGGTTCAGACCATGCAAGGTCCACATTCCTTGACAGGAATATGCCCGGCGGAGCACATTTCAGGGGTGATGCAGACTTTCGACGTCCTCGCCGAACCCCGGCGCCGGACCATCCTCGACCTGCTGCGCGACGGCGAGCGCTCGGTCGGCGAGCTGGTCGAGCAGCTGGAGCTGAGCCAGCCCGCGGTGTCCAAGCACCTGCGGGTGCTGCGCGAAGCCGGGCTGGTGACCGTGCGGGTCGCGGCGCAGCGGCGGTGCTACGCGCTGCGCCCGGAGCCCTTGGCCGAGGTCGACGCCTGGCTGGCGCCCTACCGCCGGTTCTGGTCGGACCGCCTGGACGCGCTGGAACACCGGCTGGACGAGACCGATCCCGTCTGAACGGTGCCCTCCAGGACGTCATGAATGACTCATTCCTGGCGTTGGGCGTCAGGAATGAGTCATTCATGACGTTGGGTCAGGGCCGATCGGACTCCGGCGCCGGATCGAAGGTGATGTCCCGCTCCGCCGCGCGGCGCTCGCCCCACTCGTACAGCGCCGTGAGCGCGGGGCGGAGCTCCTCCCCCACCTCGGTCAGGTGGTACTCGACGTGCGGGACCCGGCCGTCGAACTCCTCGCGGCGGACGATGCCCTCCGCCGCCAGCTCGCGCAGCTGCTGGGTCAGCATCTTCTCGCTCACCCCCGGCATCCGGCGCCGCAGTTCGCCGTAGCGGTGGGCGCCCTCCTTGAGGTGGGCCAGGATCACCGGCTTCCACTTGCCGCCGATCAGCTCGACCGCCAGTTCCGTCGCGCAGTGGTACCGCTTCATCCCGCTCTCCCCTACGCACCGGAAAGTACGTGGTTGCCCGGCCGGGCCGCCCCTGGTTGCCTGATCCGGTGATCGTGCCAGAAACCCCGCCGCCGCCCACCCTCTACGAATGGGCGGGCGGCCACGAAGCCCTCGTGAAACTGCTGACCATCTTCTACGGCCACGTCCTGGAAGACCCGCTGCTCGAGCCGGTCTTCCGCGGCATGGACCCGGAGCACCCGAAGCACGTCGCGGGGTGGCTCGGCGAGGTCTTCGGCGGGCCGCCCGAGTACTCGGCGAGCCGCGGCGGGCACGCCCACATGATCGGGCGCCACCTGGGGCGCGGCATCACCGAGGAGCAGCGGCGCCGGTGGGTGAACCTGCTGCTCGACGCCGCCGACGAGGCCGGCTTGCCCGGCGATCCCGAGTTCCGCGCCGCCTTCGCCGGCTACCTGGAGTGGGGCAGCCGGCTCGCCGTCATCTTCTCCGCGCCCGGCGCCGAGCCGAACCTCCACGAGCCCGTCCCGCAGTGGGACTGGCCGGTACCGCCCTGGCAGCCGCCGTCGCCTTAGCCGCATAGTGAGGGCAACCGAAGGAGGGTTGCCCTTGATCCGGGTGGACGGCCGGACCCTGCGGTGCGCTGACGTGGTGACCGCGGCGCGCACCGAGGGCCCGCTGGGCATCGACGTCTCGATCGCCGCGTTGCGGGTGGCCGAGCACGCGTGGAAGCTGGCCGAAGAACTGAGCACGCGCCGGGTGGTCTACGGCCGGACCACCGGCGTCGGGGCCAACAAGGACGACACCGTCGAAAGCTCGGTCGAGCACGGCCTGCGGCTGCTGCGCAGCCACGCGGGCGGCAGCGGCGACGAGATGCCGCCCGGCCAGGTGCGGGCGATGCTGCTGATCCGGCTCAACCAGCTGCTCTCCGGCCGGTCCGGGATCAGCCCCGAGCTGATCGGCGCGCTGGCCGAAGCGGTGCGCACCGGCGCGCTGCCGCTGGTGCACCGGCTCGGCGCGATCGGCACCGGCGACCTGGCGCCGCTCGCCGAGGCGGCGCTGGCGCTCACCGGCGAACGGCCGTGGGTCACCGGGCACGTGCCGCCGGTACCCGTGCGAGCGGGCGACGCGCTGGCGTTCATGAGCAGCAACGCCGCGACGCTCGCCGAAGCGACCCTCGCGGCGATGCGGCTGCACACGCTGACCCGCGCGAGCCACGCCGTCGCGGCACTGACGTACGTCGCGCTCGACGGCAACCCCGAGGCGTACGCGACGCCGGTGCACGAAGCGCGTCCGCACGCGGGGCAGGTCGCCTGCGCGGCCGAGATGCGGCGGCTGCTCGGCATGCACCAGACGCCGAAGCCGGGGCGGCGGATCCAGGACCCGTTCGGGCTGCGCGCGTTCCCGCAGGTCCAGGGCCCGGCCCTGGACGCGATCCACTACCTGCGGGACGTCCTCGCCGTCGAGATCAACGCGAGCACGGAGAACCCGATGATCTCGACGGTCCACAACGACGCCTACCACCACGCGCACTTCCACACGGCCTACGTGTCGACGGCGCTGGACCAGGCGAGGGCGACCGTGCACCAGGTGGCGGAGCTGTCGGTGGCCCGGCTGGGCGACCTGGTGGAGCCGGAGTTCACCGGCCTGCGGCCGTTCCTGGCGGCGGGGCCGCCGGGCAGCTCGGGCGTGATGATCCTGGAGTACGTGGCGCACGACGCGCTGACGGAGCTGCGTCAGGCGGCCCTGCCGGCGACGCTAGGCACGGCGGTGGTGTCGCGCGGCATCGAGGACCACGCGAGCTTCTCGACCCAGGCGGCCCGCGCGGCGACCGCGGCGTGCTCGGCCTACCAGCAGGTGCTGGCGTGCGAGCTGGTGGCGGCGGTCCGCGCGCTGCGCATGCGGGAGGCCGACCTGGTGGAGCTGCCGGTGCGGGATGCGTTCGAAACGGCGTCGGCGGTGCTGGAGGAGAGCCTCGAGGACCGGCCGCTCACCGACGACATCGCCGCCGCCGTCGGCGTGCTGGACGAGCTCGCGCGCATCTAGCGTGAACCCGGATCGCCCGTTCTGCCAACAACCCGGCAGATGGCCTCACGACAGGCAGGCGGTTCATGAGTTCACCAGGTGAAGCCGGCGACGACGCGGACGTCATCACCGCGTCGCTCCGGCACCCCGAGCGGTTCGCGGTGGTCTTCGACCGCCACGCCCCGCACATCCATCGCTACCTCGCCCGGCGGCTGGGTGCCCAGGTCGCCGACGACGTGCTGGGCGAGACGTTCCTGATCGCGTTCGGCGGGCGCGCCCGCTACGACCCGGCGTTCCCGAGCGCGCGGCCGTGGCTCTACGGCATCGCCACGAACCTCGCCGGCCAGCGCCGTCGCGTCGAAGCACGCGAGTACCGGCTGCGCGCCGCCCTCGGCCCGCCCGCCCACCAGGTGTGTCACGCGGACCGGGTCGCCGAGCGGGTGACGGCGCAGGCGATGACCGGACGGCTGGCCGGCGCCCTGGCCGGGCTGGCCCGGCGGGACCGCGACGTCCTGCTGCTGATCGCCTGGGAGGGGCTGGCCTACGAGGAGGTCGCGGCCGCACTGGGGATCCCGGTCGGCACCGTCCGGTCGCGCTTGAACCGGGCCCGCAGGAAGGTCCGCGCGGAACTGGGGCACGCGCCCGCCGAGGAGGTCTCGAACCATGGATGAGATGCAGCTGCTTCGCGACTTCGCCGGACCGGCCGGGCTCCCGGCGGCCGGCGACCTGGCCCGGAACCGGGCCGAGCTGATCGCGGCGGCGACCGCGCGACGCCCTGCTCGCCGCCGCTGGGTGTGGGGCTCGGTCGCCACCGCCGGGCTCGCCGCGGCCGTCACCGCCGTCGTCGTCCTCACACCGGCCGACACGGCGGTCTCGCCGGGTCCCGCCGAGCCCGAACCGGTGCGCATCCTGCTCGCCGCGGCCGCGAAGGCGCGCGCCCTGCCGGACGTCACCCCGCGGCCGGACCAGTTCGTCTACTCCCGGACCCGGCTCGCGGACGGCCGGGAGAACGAAACGTGGGCGTCGGTGGACGGAACGCACGACGGGCTGGCGTTCCTTTTCGGCCACGAAGCCGAGGTGGCGGGCTGCCGCGACGGGAAACGCGTCCAGCAGGAGAGCCACGGCCGGACGGTGACGAACCGGTGCGTGCCGCACCCCGCCGCCCCCGCGGACCTGCCCACGGACGCCGACGCCATGCTCGCGTACCTGCACAAGAGCACCTACGGCGAAGGCGACACGCTGCAGGACCTCGGCGACGAAGCCGTCACGCTGGCCGGTGGGTACCTGCGCCCGGCGGTGCGGGCCGCGCTCTACGAGGCGGTGGCGAAGGTGCCCGGGCTGGTCGCCCGCACCGACGCGAAGGACGCCACCGGCCGGGCCGTCCTCGGCATCACCTGGCACCGCACGACCGAGCACGGGATCGGCAACCAGGACGAGTTCCTGTTCGACCCGGTGACCTTCGCCTACCTGGGCTCCGGGACGACCGGTGCGGTGGTTAGCCAGGGCATCGTCGACGCGGTGCGCCAACGGCCCTGAACGCGCGATGGGCCGCTCCGGGCATCCCGGAGCGGCCCATCGACGGGGAACTCAGCCGAAGAAGACTTCGGCTTCCTGGTAGCGCTCGACCGGGACCGTCTTCAGCTCGGCCGTCGCCTCGGACAGCTTCACGCGGACGATGTCCGTGCCCTTGAGGGCGACCATCACACCGAAGTCGCCGTCCGCGACCGCGTCGACCGCGTTGAGGCCGAAGCGGGTGGCCAGGACGCGGTCGTAGGCCGTCGGGGTGCCGCCGCGCTGGACGTGGCCCAGCACGACCGCGCGGGACTCCTTGCCGGTGCGGTGGGCGATCTCGTCGGCCAGCCAGGTGCCGATGCCGCCGAGGCGGACGTGCCCGAAGGCGTCCTTCTCGCCGGTCAGCAGCTTCTCCTCGCCACCCTCGGGCAGTGCGCCCTCGGCGACGACGATGATCGGCGCGAACTCCTTCTCGAAGCGGCGCTCGACCCAGGAGACGACCTGGTCGACGTTGAAGTGCCGCTCCGGCACCAGGATGACGCTGGCGCCGCCGGCGAGGCCGGAGTGCAGCGCGATCCAGCCGGCGTGCCGGCCCATGACCTCGACGACGAGCGCGCGGTGGTGCGACTCGGCCGTGGTGTGCAGCCGGTCGATCGCCTCGGTCGCGATGGAGACCGCGGTGTCGAAGCCGAAGGTGTAGTCGGTCGCGCCCAGGTCGTTGTCGATCGTCTTGGGCACGCCCACGACGCCGATGCCGTCGTCGGTCAGCCGCTTCGCGACGCCGAGGGTGTCCTCGCCGCCGATCGCGATCAGCGCGTCGACGCCTTGATCGGCGAGGACCTGCTTGATCTTGTCGACGCCGCCCTCGACCTTGTAGGGGTTGGTGCGCGAGGACCGCAGGATGGTGCCGCCGCGGGTGAGGATGTCCTCGACGTCGTTCAGGCCCAGCGGGCGGCTGTCGCCGGTCAGCGGGCCGTTCCAGCCGTTGCGGAAGCCCACGAAGTCCCAGCCGTGCACCTCGATGCCCTTGCGCACCACCGCGCGGATCACCGCGTTGAGCCCCGGGCAGTCGCCGCCGCCGGTCAGCACACCGACACGCATGAGAAGCCTCCGTCTGTTCTCGGGAGATGACAGTCACATTTCGTCAGACGTCAGCGTAGCGGCTCTCGTCTTGATCGGTGCAGGCCGTACCACCTGCCGGATCGGTCCCGGTGACGGCTGTGCTACGTTGACGCGCATGCAGCGCTATTTCTGGTTTACGAAGCCGGCCCCGGGTGGGCACGGCGGCGTGAACCTGCGCTGACTCCCACCCCCGAGCCGGATTTCGAAACCGGCTCGGCGAGTCCCCGCGGGTCGGTGTCCACCAGGAAGGAACACCCCCGCCATGACGCTCTCCGCCGGACCGGCCACCATCGGTGACCTCGACGCCGCCCGCACCACGTCGATCAGTCCGCTCATTTCGCCCGCACTGCTGCGCGAAGACCATCCGGTCGACGCCGCGGTCGCGAAGGTGGTGCGCCACGGCCGCGCCGAGACGGTCGACATCCTCGAAGGCCGCGACGACCGGCTGCTCGTCGTGGTCGGCCCGTGCTCGGTGCATGACCCCGAAGCCGCCCTCGACTACGCCCGCCGGCTGGCGGCGAAGGCCGAGGAGCTGCGCGGCGAGCTGCACGTCGTGATGCGCGTGTACTTCGAGAAGCCGCGCACCACGCTGGGCTGGAAGGGCCTGATCAACGACCCGGACCTCGACGGCACGTTCTCCGTCAACAAGGGCCTGCGGATGGCGCGCAAGCTGCTGCTCGACGTGTCCGAGCTGGGGTTGCCGGTCGGCTGCGAGTTCCTCGACCCGATCACGCCGCAGTTCATCGCGGACATCGTGACGTGGGGTTCGATCGGTGCCCGCACGGCGGCCAGCCAGGTCCACCGCCAGCTGTGCAGCGCGCTGTCGATGCCGGTGGGCATCAAGAACTCCACCGAGGGCGACGTCCAGGTGGCGATCGACGCCACCCGCGCGGCGGCGGCCAGCCACGTGTTCCCGGGCATCAACACCGACGGCCTGGCGGCGCTGCTGACGACGTCCGGCAACCCGGACTGCCACGTGATCCTGCGCGGCCACAACACCGGCCCGAACTACGACTCGCTCACTGTCGCCGACACCCTGGCCCGGCTGGCGAAGGCGGGCCTGCCGGAGCGGGTGATCATCGACGCTTCGCACGGGAACAGCGGCAAGGACCACGTGCGGCAGGGCGCGGTGGTGTCCGAGCTGGCTGCGCGGATCGCGGCGGGCGAGCGCGGGATTTCCGGGCTGATGATGGAGAGCTTCCTGGCCGGTGGGCGGCAGGAGCTTTCGCTGGGGCACGCCTCGGAGCTGACCTACGGGCAGTCGATCACGGACGCGTGCCTGGCCTGGGACGACACCGCGCCGCTGCTGGACGAGCTCGCCTCGGCGGTGCGGGCGCGCCGCTGAGAGGTCCCCGGCCTGGGGGTCCCCCGGTTTTTACGTTACCGGGGACCCCCGACAATTCCGGCCGGGCGCCGGGCTGAGATGCAGTGAATGACTCATTCCTGTCGTCGGACGACAGGAATGAGTCATTCACTGCATCGCGGAGCGGAGCCGGGCGGGTCAGCGGCGCGGGAAGTAGTTCTCGATGACTTCCCACCGGGCCAAGTTGTGCTTCGCGTCCGCCAGCGCGTCGTGCTGGTCGGTCGGCGCGGCGGGCAGCTTCGGCTTCCCGGCGTCCTCCCACCGCTGGCGCAGATCGCGGGTGAACCTCGGCAGCTGCCGCGGCAACGCCGGCATCGGGCCCCACAGCTGGGCCAGCGCCACGTGGTCGTAGGCGGCGAACCAGGCCCACAGCTCGATCCCGCCCGGCGGCTTGCCGAAGAACTCCAGCAGGTCGTTGCGGATCTTCTCCCTGCTCCGCCACGCCCGGTCGGCCGGTGAGGGCAGCTTGTCCAGGACGTTGTCCCGGACCCACGGCCCCGCCTTCGAAGGGTCGAACTCCGTCGAGACCGCGTAGAACTCGCGGCCCTGCTCGTCCACCACCCCGATCGACACCAAATCGATGGTCACGCCGTCTTCGATGAACTCGGTGTCGTAGAAAAAACGCACTTCGGGAAGGTAGCAGCGGCGCGAAGCGCCTCCGTTGAGGGTGGTGGTGGGGAGTAGTGGTGGCTCAGCCGACCTTGGAATCCGGCACCCGGGCCGCGTCGCGCGCGCCGGGCTGGGACGGCACCGCGGGCTTCACCCCGGCCGCTTCCGCCGCCAGCAGCTCCTTGGCCTTCGCCGCGTAGATGTCGACGTACTCCTGGCCCGAAAGCTCCATCAGCGCGTACATGATCTCGTCGGTGATCGACCGCTCGATGAAGCGGTCACCCGAGAGCCCTTCGTACCGCGAGAAGTCCAGGGGCTTGCCGAACCGGACCTCGAGACGCCGCGGCCACCACATCTTCGAGCCGATCGGGTTGACCTTGTCCGTGCCGACCATCGCCACCGGGACCACGACGCCGCCGGACTCCAGGGCGATCCGCGCCACGCCCGTCTTGCCCTTGTAGAGCCGTCCGTCCGGGGAGCGGGTGCCCTCCGGGTAGATGCCCAGGAGGTGCCCCTCGCGCACCAGGCGGATCGCCGTGTCGAGCGCGGCCTGGGCGGCGTTGCCGCCGGAGCGGTCGATCGGGAACTGGCCGACGCCGGTGAAGAACCACTTCTTGAGCGTGCCCTTGAAGCCGGGCTCGGTGAAGTACTCCGACTTCGCCGGGAAGGTCACCTTGCGCTTGACGCGCAGCGGCATGAAGAACGAGTCGGCGACCGCCAGGTGGTTGCCGGCCAGGATCGCGCCGCCCGTCTCGGGGATGTTTTCCGCGCCGACGACCTTGGTCGGCCACAGCGTCTTGAGCAGCGGTCCGATGAATACCCACTTCATGAGCCAGTACAGCACCGGTGCCTCAGTCCTCCATCGCAGCCGCAGCCGATGAACCTTATTCAGCCGTCGGCCGGCGCGAAAGTCACCGCAGGCAGGCAGCTTGCGGTCCGTGGCGCCGACCTGACCAGAATAAGGTTCACTGTTCACCCGAGACGAACAGCCTACGAACACCGGCGGCCGCCGCACAACGCAGACCACCCGGTTACCGCTTCGGCAGCGATCGATCTCACAGCGAATTCGGGGCCCGGGCGGAACCCCACAAGGTCCGCCGGGCGTGAGAGCATGGAGGGACTGCCCCGCTCACACGGAAGGCGATCGCATGGGCGTGCTCGCCGGCGCGGAACCGTTCGGCCACACCGGTTCGGCCGAAACCGGGTTCCTGCTCTGCCACGGGTTCACCGGTACCCCGGCGAGCATGCGGGCCTGGGGTGACCACCTGGCCGGGGCCGGGTTCACGGTGCGCTGCCCGCTGCTGCCGGGCCACGGCACCCGCTGGCCGGACCTCAACCGCACGACGTGGGAGGACTGGTACGGCGCCGTGCGCGAAGCCCTGCTCGCGCTGCTGGCGACGTGCAAGACCGTGTTCGTCGGCGGCCTCTCGATGGGCGGCACGCTCACGCTGCGCCTGGCCGAGGAGTTCGGCGACCGGATCGCCGGGATCGTCCTGGTCAACCCGTCGGTGACGCGGCTGAAGTGGGACACGCGGCTGCTGCCGGTGCTGGGCCGGATCGTGCCGTCGGTGCCGGCGATCGCGAACGACATCAAGAAGCCGGGCGAGACGGAGCTGGCCTACCCGCGGACGCCGGTGCGCGCGGCGGCGAGCCTCGCGAAGCTGTGGGCGGTCGTGCGCGCCGACCTGGCGAAGGTGACGCAGCCGGTGCTGCTGCTGCACTCGTCGGTCGACCACGTCGTCGAGCCGGTGAACTCGCAGCTGGTGCTCGACGGCGTCTCGAGCACCGACGTCACCGAGGTCGTGCTGGAGAACAGCTACCACGTGGCGACGCAGGACAACGACGCCGAGGTGATTTTCACGCGTAGCGTCGAGTTCGCGAAGGCGCACGCTGCCCAGCCGGAGGAGACCGCATGAGCCGGGGGAAGGACGGGCCGGAGGACGTCGACGCGACGTTCGCCGAGATCGTCGCCGACCTGCGGGCCGGCGGGTTCGGCCTCCCCGAAGAGGACACCGCGGACACTCCGGACACCGTCGGTACCGCCGGCGCGGAGCCGGAGTCGCGCAGGACGCCCGAGCGGCCCGCCGACCCGCCCGCTGTGGAGGCCCCGGACCCCGGCTGGCGGTCCGGGGGCACGTCGTGGGACACGACGATGTTCTCCGACGACCCGGCGGACGACGACGAGCACTACGTCCCGCCGGAGCCGCCGCCGCTGCCCCGGCCGAAGATGGGGGCCTTCCTCATCCTGCTGCTGTTCCTGGCCGGGCTGTTCCTGCTGATCCTGCCCGGCGTGATCGGCGTCGGCCCGACGGTGGCGACGCCCCTGGGCATCCTCGCGCTCGCGACGGCGATCGCGCTGCTGCTGCTCCGCGTCCGGCAGGGTCCGCCGCCCGGCGCCGACCCCAGCACCGGCGCCCAGGTCTGATCCGTACGGCGATGCACATCGAGTTCAGCCCTTCGCGGCGATCGACCGTCGGCGCGGAATGGGAGCTCGGTCTGGTGGACCGCCGCAGCGGCGAGCTGTCGTCGGTGGCCGAGCAGATCCTCGAGGCCGTCCGGCCCGACGGGCAGGCGGAGCACCCGAAGATCAAGCAGGAGCTGCTGCTCAACACGATCGAGATCATCACCGGCGTCTGCGGCACGATCGCCGAGGCCAAGGCCGACCTGAACGACTCGCTCGACGTCGTGCACGGCGTCGCCGACCCGCTCGGCGTCGAGATGTTCTCGGCGGGGACGCACCCGTTCTCGAACTGGTACCAGCAGAAGGTCACCGACAAGGAGCGCTACGCCAAGCTGATCGACCGGACCCAGTGGTGGGGACGGCAGATGCTGATCTACGGCGTCCACATCCACGTCGGGGTCGACCACCGCGAGAAGGTGCTGCCGGTCCTCGACGCGCTGCTCAACTACGCGCCGCACCTGCAGGCGCTTTCGGCGTCTTCGCCGTACTGGGGCGCCGAGGACACCGGGTACGCGTCGAACCGCGCGCTGATGTTCCAGCAGCTGCCGACGGCCGGGCTGCCGTTCCAGTTCCGGAAGTGGGCGGAGCTGGAGAGCTACGTCGAGGACATGTTCACCACCGGCGTGATCGACAGTTTCTCGGAGATCCGCTGGGACATCCGGCCGTCGCCGAAGCTCGGCACGATCGAGATGCGCGTCTGCGACGGCCTGCCGACGCTGGAGGAGGTCGGCGCGATCGCGGCGCTGACGCAGTGCCTGGTGGACGACTTCGTCGAGCGCCTCGAGGACGGCGAAATCCTCCCCACGCTGCCGCCGTGGCACGTCCAGGAGAACAAGTGGCGCGCGGCCCGCTACGGCACCGACGCGATCGTCATCCTGGACGCGGCCGGGCGCGAGCGGCTGGTCACCGACGACGTGGCGGACCTGCTGGACCGGCTGGAGCCGGTGGCGCGGCGGCTGGATTGCGTGGCCGAGCTGCGCGACGTCGAGACGATCCTGCGGTACGGGCCGAGCTACCGGCGGCAGCGGGCGGTGGCACAGCAGCACAAGGGCAGCCTGAAGGCCGTCGTCGCGGCGCTCGTCACGGAGATGCGCGAAGGGATCGCGAAGGACTAAAGCCGGTCCAGCTGCGTGCGGAGCGTGCCGGGGCCGATGATCGACGCGCCGAGCGCCTCGACGCGCCTCTTGAGCTCCCGGTCGGCCGTCGCGACCAGGACCCGCGCTTTCTGCTGCGCGACCACCTCGACGATCTTCGAGTCGCCGTCGGTGTCCGCGGCGACCACCTCCACCCCCGGGGTCCCGGTGACGTGCTTGGCTTTGCCTTCGACGACCAGCACGATCCGCGGCCACCAGGTGACCGCCGGGTCGTCCGGGTCCGGCACGCCGGCTTCGGCGAGCTTGGCGAGCTGGTCGCGGAGGCGCTCGGCTGCGCCGTGGCGATCGCGCCACCAGCCGTCCGGGCGCGAACCGACCACGTTGGCCGCGTCGACGACCAGGACGAGTTCCTGCCCGACGCGCTCGCGCAGGTCCGGCCACGCGGCGGCGAAGTCGCGGTGGAGCGGGTAACCGGGGACGTCGTCGGGATCCACCCAGCGCACCTCCGCACTTTCGGTGTTGGCCACGCGCGCCTCGGCACCGTCGGCGAGGGCGAGCACGGTGGTGTAGCTCCAGTCGCCGTGGTCGACGACGGAGGCGGCGACCGCGCGGAAGGCATCGGCCGGGACGGAGGCCTCTTCGAAAGCTTCCCGAGCGGCCGCTCCGACGGCGGTTTCGCCGGCTTCGATGGCCCCACCGGGCAGCGCCCAGGTGCGGCCGTGGTGCACCCACCAGGCGCGCCGCTGCAGGAGGACACCGCGGGCGGGATCGACGAGCAGCAGGCCCGCGGCGCCGTAGCGCCCCCAGTGCAGGTGCCCGCACGAACAGCGGACGAACACGCTGGCGGACAGGTGACTCACCGGTTCAGCGTGTCACAGGTCGCTCGTGGATCGCCGGTCATCGCCTGGGGGCCGGCTCGCGCGGCTCCCGATGATCGCGGTCAGGAGGATGCCCAGCGTGATGCCGCTGAGCAGGATGACGGCCAGCACGGGGGCGCGCACCAGCGGCTTGAGCAGGAACTGCCCCACGAGGGTCCAGCCCGAGAGCACGAGGACACCGGCGGCCACCGCCACCCACTTCCGGCGCGCCTTCGCCCGGGCGAAGGCCACGGCGGCCAGCAGCACCGCACCGCCGACCCCGATCCACACGTCGGCCGCCATGCCCGCTCCTTCCCTTCGGCCGAGACGGAGTACCCGATCGGGGGGCAGGCGACACGGGGACGGCCGGGATCCTCGCCGACGTCAGCGCGGTCGGCCGTGCTGAGCAGCCCCCGATTTCCACGCTACCGGGGGCCACCGACAGTTCGGCGCGGGCCGGAACGCAGTGAATGACTCATTCCTGTCGTCCGACGCCAGGAATGAGTCATTCACTGCGCCGGGGGCAGTTCAGACCGGGGTCTTCGCCGCTTCCAGGGCCAGGGCCGCTGCACCGACGATCGCCGTGTCGTCGCCGAGGTGGGCCGTCCTGATGCGGGCCAGCGGCCGGTGGCGGGCGCCCGTGATCGTGGCCGCGTAGTGCTCGCGGGCCTCGTCCAGGAACAGCGGGGCCGACTCCGACACCCCGCCGCCGATCACGATGATCTCCGGGTCGAACACGTCCGCCACCAGCGCCAAGCCCTCACCCAGCCACTTGGCCAGTTCCGCCATCGCCAGCTGGGCGATCGGGTCGCCGTCGCGGGCCGCGCCCGCCACCCGGCGGCCCGTCACCGAGCCCGGGTCGCCCGCGACCTGGGGGGCCAGCACCGTCGAGCGGCCCGGGTGCCGCGCCAGCAGCTCCACCGCCGTGGCCGCCAGGGCCGTTCCGCTGCAGTACCGCTCCCAGCAACCGTACTTGCCGCACGGGCAGGGGCGGCCGCCGCGGACCACCGTCAGGTGGCCCAGCTCCGGCGCGACGCCGTACGCGCCTCGATACAGCTTGCCGTCCAGCAACAGTCCCGCGCCGATGCCCGTGCCCAGGGCCACCAGGGCCGCCACCTGGGCGCCGCGGGCCGCGCCGAAGCGGTGCTCGCCGACGATCGCCGAATTGACGTCGTGCTCCAGCAGCACCGGCAGGCCGACGCGCTTTTCGATCCGGTCGGCGACCGGGGCGCCGCGCCACGCCAGGTGCGGGGCGAACATCACCGACCGGCGGTCGCGCGCGACGAAGCCCGCCACCGCCAGCCCGACCCCGGCCACGTCGTGCCGGTTGCGCAGGTCCTCGACCACGCCGGCGATGGCGTCCTCGAGGGCGCCTTCCTCGGTCGGCGTCGCGACGCGGGCCGTGTCGAGCAGGGAGCCGCGTTCGTCCACCACGCCGGCCCGGATGCTCGTCCCGCCGACGTCCACCCCTATCGTCCGCACTCAGCTCTCCCACTCGTCGCGCCTGCGGACGGCGATGTGCTGCACCCTGGCCGGCGCCGTGGCGTCCGCCGCGGGCCGCGCCGCGGGCCGGAACCCGGGCATGTGCACGCCCTCCTCCGGTTCCCACCGGTCCGCGAGCACCGCGCGCAGCAGGGCGACCAGCTGCGCGAGCTGCTCGGCCAGCCGCGCGACCAGCTCGGGCCGTTCCCCCCGCACCACCGCGACGATCGCACAGAGCGGACACCAGCCGCACGCCGAACCGTCCGGTTTCGCCTCGTCAGGGAATCCGTAACCACCGGTGCTTCGCCCCGGGCCGGGGGCTTCGCCACCCGGAGCCCCCGAAAAGAAGCTGTAACCACCGGGGCTTCGCCCCGGGCCAGGGGCTTCGCCACCCGGAGCCCCCGAAAAGAAGCTGCCGTGCCCGGCCGCGAGCACGCCTTCGAGCCACGGCGCCGCCTTCTCCGCGACCAGCTCGGCGAGCAGGCGGATCTCCTCCGTCAGGCGCGGCTCGTGTTCCTCGTCGCTCACCCGCGTCCCCGGTTCCCGGCCAGGTGCACGACCAGGCCGTCGGCGTCGGATTCCGCGCCGGTGATCCGGCACGGCCGCAGCGGCTCCGGCAAGGCGATGAGCCTGCGGAAGCCGTCCACGGTGATCGCCAGGTCGTCGTCGACGCGGGCGAGGTCGACCTCGGCGTCCCGCGCGAGCGGGATCGCGACGCGCAGGGTGTACCCGGCCGCGGCCGGCCGCACCCGCAGCAGCGGGGTGACGGGAGCGCCGTTGCCCGCGAGGGGGTCTTCGCCGCGGTAGAGCTCGGCGGCGATCTCCAGCAGCGCGGGCAGCCCGACCGGCTCGACGGCGCGGTGCTCGACCCGGGCGACCGGCGCGATCCCGGCCGCGGCGAGTTCGGCGAGCACGGCGTCCTGCTGCGTCCGCCGCGTGCGCAGCCAGGAGGCGGCGCCGCCGCGCCAGAGGCCGGGCGCGGGCATCAGCCGGTTCGCGATCACGCCGTCGACGGCGATGCCGCGCAGGGCCAGGGAGCTGAGCGTGCGCCGCGCCTCGGCCACGACCACCCGCTCCGGCGTCAGGACCAGCCGGACCGTCGTCACCGACGGGTCGGTGAGCAGCGCGCGCAGGCCGTCGAGGTGGGTGCCGAGGCGGCGCACCGAATCCGTCACGCGGCCGCGCGGCCCGAACACGCGGGTCAGGTAGCCGGAGACGGCCTCGGGCAGGGCGAGCAGCCGCAGCGTTTCGGCCGTCGGCCCGCAGTCGACGACGACGGTCTCCCACGGCCCGTCCCCGGCCAGCCGGCGGACCTCGGTGAGGGCGAGCAGCTCGTCGACGCCGGGCAGCACGGTGAGCTCTTCGGCGTCGAGGGTGTCCAGGCCCGCACCGGCCAGCACCGTCCGCAGCTCGCCGCGCAGCCGCTCCCAGGTCGCGTCCACCAGGGTGCGCGAGTCGACCTGCACGCCCGAAAGAAGGGTGTCCACTTCGGACGGTTCGGCCCCGAGCGGATGCCCGAAGGCGTCACCGAGCGAGTGCGCCGGGTCCGTGGACACGACGAGGGTCTTCCTGCCGAGGGCGGCGAGGGCGGCGCCGGTGGCCGCGGCCAGCGTGGTCTTCCCGACACCCCCCTTGCCGGTGCACAGCAGGATCCGCACGCTAGCCCTCGGCCCGCTTCTTGAGCTCCTTCAGCGCGGTGTCCATGACCATCTTCTCGGCCTTGCGGCGCAGCAGGCCGATCATCGGCAGCGCCAGCTCGACCGACAGCGTGTAGGTGACCCGCGTGCGGCCGCCGAGGTCGGCCAGCGCGTAGCGGCCGTTCTGCGCCTTCTGCATCTGGCCCTTGACCAGGTGCCAGCTGACGCCCAGGCCGTCTTCGTCCCAGTCGTATTCGAGGGTGTAGACGTCCTTGATCGGACCCGCGTCCAAGGTCAGCTTGACCTGCTTGGCCCGGCCCTCGGCGTCGGTGTCGAGGACCTCGGTCTGCCGGACGGCCTTGGCCCATTCCGGGTACGCGGGGAAGTCGGCGATCACGGCCATCACCCGGCTGGGCTCGGCGTCGACCTCGATGGACTGTGTGGACTGCTCGGCCATGGGTCGAAGCGTAGCCGCCGCGGTTGGTCACCAGCGCAGCACGTAGGGCTGCCCGGTCTCCTTGAAGTGACCCACGTTACGGCACTCGGTCAGGCCGACCCGGGCGCGCGCCGCCAGGGGCTGGTGCACGTGCCCGAACACCGACCAGCGCGGCCGCTGGGCCCGGATCAGCGCCAGCAGCGCCGTCGAGCCGATCTCGCTGCGGCGCGCGACGACGTCGTAGGTCAGCTCCGGCAGCGCGGGCGGGGCGTGCGTGCACAGGACGTCGACCTGCTCGAGGGCGGCCACGCTCCGGTCGTAGTCCGCGCGATCCCGCAGGTAGGGGCGCCAGGCGGCGCCCTTGCGGGGCCGCGGGACGACGCCGTCGGGCAGCAGCGCGCCGCCGACGAAGCCGAACCGCAGGCCGCCGATCTCGGCCACCTCGCCGTCGAGCACCTGAACGCCCTCGCCGGCGAACTCCGGCCAGAGCGCCGGGGTGTCGACATTGCCGGGCGTGGCGTACGTCGGCGCGGTCATCGCCGCGAACAGCGTCGCGTACTGGGCGCGGATCGCCTCGTCGACCGCGGCGGCCGGGTCTTCGAGGGTCGCCCAGAGCGTGCGCGAGAAGGCAACGGTTTCGTCACGGGTGCCTTCGCGGCGCAGGCGGGCGAACTCGCCGACCTTCTCCGCGCCGAACAGGGCGCCCATGATGCCCTTTTCGTAGTCGTGGTAGTCGACGAAGTCGACCAGGTCGCCGAGCACGACCAGGGCATCCGCCCCGTCGCCCGCCCGTTTCAACGCGTCCGCGTTGCCGTGCACGTCCGAGACGACGTGTACCCGCACCCGTGCTCCCCTACTTCTCGCGCGGAGGGACACCGGGCTCGCGCCCGTCCTCCAGGATCTCCTTGAGCCCGAGCGCGATCGCCTTCGCCGCGCGGGCCCGCCGGTCGAACTCCCGGCGCAGGTTGCGTGGCGCCAGCTCACGAGGCGCCCCGGCCGCATCAGCAGGCGTCGCCCGCAGGAAGTAGTGCAGCAGGGTGCCGTCGAGCACCGGCTCGAGCCAGACCTCCATCGTACCGACGAGCGCACCCGTCACGGTCCAGCGCAGGCCCTTGTCGCCCCGGTCGGTGTAGACCTCGAGGACCAGGTCGGGCCAGTAGCGCCGCCAGGAGGCCGGCTCGGCGAAGACCGCGGCCACGGTGGCGGGCGGAACGGCGAGGAACGTCTCGTCGACGATGTCGAGTGAGGGTGGCGCGTTCACGTGCGAAGAATGTCACGCCCTCGCCGCGCGACGCCGATCAGCATGGTCTTAAGGTGCTCACCACGCTAAGTTGACTGGCGGGTAACAGCGGTGTCACCTGCCGCACGCGTTTGAACACGGAGGTCCACGTGCGCGAATACAGCGCTCCCGCCGGCAAGCCGGTGGCCGACGACGAAAACATGTCCGACGTCGTCTGGGCGAACGCCGAGCGGTTCTCCGACGTGGTGAGCTTCCGCCGCCAGGTCGAGGGCAGCTGGCTGGACGTGACCGCCAAGGAGTTCGCGGCCGAGGTGCTGGCCGTGGCCAAGGGCATGGCCAAGGCCGGGATCGGCCGCGGCGACCGCGTCGCGATCATGTCGAAGACCCGCTACGAGTGGACGCTGATCGACTTCGCGATCTGGGCGGCCGGCGCGGTCACCGTCCCGATCTACGACACGTCCTCGCCCGAACAGGTGCACTGGATCCTGTCCGACTCGGCCGCGAAGGGCGTGTTCGTCGAGACGAACGCCCACGCCGCGGCGGTCGAAGAGATCCGCGACCGGCTCACCGACCTGGCCAGCATCTGGCAGATCGAGGGCGGCTCCCCCGCCGTCGAAGAGCTGTCCGCGCTGGGCGCTCCGCTCTCGGACGACGAGCTGCACGACCGGCGCCGCGAGGTGTCCGCGGACGAGCTCGCCACCATCGTCTACACCTCCGGCACCACCGGCCGCCCCAAGGGCGTCGAGCTGACCCACCGCAACCTGCTGGCCGAGATCCGCGCCGACATCGAGGCGTTCCCGCAGCTGATGGAGCAGGGCAACTCGCTGCTGTGCTTCCTGCCGCTGGCGCACGTGCTGGCCCGCGCGATCGCCGTCACCGCGCTGACCGCCCGCGTCACCCTCGGGCACACCCCGGACGTCAAGAACCTGGTCGCCGACCTGGGCACGTTCCGGCCGACGTTCGTCGTCGCCGTGCCGCGCGTGTTCGAAAAGGTCTACAACTCGGCGAAGCAGAAGGCCCACAGCGAAGGCAAGGGCAAGATCTTCGACGCCGCCGAGGCCACCGCGGTCGCCTACAGCGAAGCGCAGGACAAGGGCGGCGCCGGGCTCGGCCTGCAGCTGAAGCACCTGGTGTTCGACAAGCTCGTCTACGGCAAGCTGCGCGCGGCCCTCGGCGGCCGCTGCGTCGCGGCGGTCTCGGGCGGCGCCCCGCTCGGCGCCCGGCTGGCGCACTTCTTCCGCGGCATCGGCGTCCCCGTGTTCGAGGGCTACGGCCTCACCGAGACGTCCGCGGCGGCGAACGTCAACACGCAGACGGCGTTCCGCGTCGGCACGGTCGGCAAGCCGGTCAACGGCACCTCGGTCCGCATCGCCGACGACGGCGAAGTGCTCCTCAAGGGCGACGTCGTGTTCCGGGCGTACTACAACAACCCGCAGGCGACGAAGGAAGCGCTCACGGACGGCTGGTTCCACACCGGCGACCTGGGCGAACTCGACCCGGACGGCTTCCTGAAGATCACCGGCCGCAAGAAGGAGATCATCGTGACGGCGGGCGGCAAGAACGTCGCCCCGTCCGGCCTCGAGGACACGATCAAGGCGTCCCCGCTGGTCAGCCAGGCGATGGTGGTGGGCGACCAGCGCCCGTTCATCGCGGCACTGGTGACGGTGGACGAGGAGTACTTCCCGTCCTGGAAGTCCCAGCACGGCAAGCCTGCCGCCGCCACGGTCGCGGAGCTGGCTTCGGACGCCGACCTGCTCGCGGAGATCCAGGCCGCGGTGGACGAGGCCAACAAGTCGGTGTCCAAGGCCGAGGCGATCAAGAAGTTCACCGTGCTGGCGAACGACTTCACCGAGGCCGGTGGGGAGATCACGCCGAGCTTGAAGCTGAAGCGGAACGTGGTCACGAAGAATTACGCGAACGACATCGAAGGCCTGTACAAGAAGTAAGCGTCCCAAGGTGGCCTTGGGTGCGTCCAGCGCACCGAAGGCCACCTCGGGGCGCTCGGGCTCACTCGCGCTGGGCCGCGATGAAGTCGCGGTACCAGCGGTAACTCGACCTGGGCGTGCGCTCCTGCGTCTCGTAGTCCACGTGGATCAACCCGAACCGGTGCTTGTACCCGTGCGCCCACTCGAAGTTGTCCAGCAGCGACCAGCAGAAGTACCCGCGCAGGTCCACCCCGGCCGCCGCGGCCGTGCGGGCCGCCTCGATGTGCTCGTTCAAGAAGTTGATGCGCTCGTAGTCCGCGAAGTCGCTCCGGTCCGCGTACACGCACCCGTTCTCCGTGACGTACACCGGCGGCAGCCCCGGGTAGCGGTTGTGCAGGCCGACCAGGGCTTCGGTGAGGCCCTCCGGCTCGACCGGCCAGCCCATGCCCGTCCGCGGGACCTCCGGCAACCGGGACGTGTCCACCCCGATGTCGGCCACCGTCCGCAACGCCGGGTCCGGTTCGCGGTGCGGGGCGTCCGCGACGTGCAAGCGGTAGTAGTAGTTCACGCCCAGGTAGTCCAGCGGTGCCCCGATCGTCTCGAGGTCGCCGTCGTGGCGGAACGAGAAGTCCGAGACCCCGTCGAACATCGCCGAAAGGCCCGGTGCGTAGCGGCCGCCGAACAGCGGGTCGGTGAACTGGCGGCGCAGCAGGGTGTCCTGACGCGCGGCCGCCGCCGTGTCGGCGGCCGAGGACGACACCGGGACCGCGGGCGACTGGTTGAGGACGATGCCGAACTGGTGCGGCAGTGCCGCCCGCTCGCGCATCGCCCGCACCGCCAGGCCGTGGCCCAGCAGCAGGTGGTGGGCGGCCGCCAGCGCGCCGTGCCCCTCCCGGGCTCCCGGCGCGTGGCGGCCTTCGCCGTAACCCGCGACCGCGCACGGGTACGGCTCGTTCAGCGTCGTCCAGTGGTCGACGACGTCGCCCAGCTCCTCGTGCACCAGCGCCGCGTACTCGGCGAACCGGAACGCCGTGTCGCGCGACCGCCAGCCGCCCGCATCCTCCAGCGCCTGGGGCAGGTCCCAGTGGTACAGCGTCAGGAACGGCTCGATCCCCCGCTCCCGCAGCCCTTCCACGAGCTGCCGGTAGAAGCCGAGGCCCCGGCGTTCCAGCCGGCGCCCATCCGGCTGGATCCGCGGCCAGGACACCGAAAACCGGTAGGAGTCCACGCCCAGGTCGGCGAGCAGGCCGAGGTCGGCGCGCCAGCGGTGGTAGTGGTCGGCCGCCGGTTCGCCGGTGTGGCCGCCGGCCACCGCGCCGGGGACTACCGCGAAGGTGTCCCAGATGGACGGTCCGCGGCCGTCGGCGTCGGTGGCGCCCTCGATCTGGAACGCCGAGGTGGCCACGCCCCAGCGGAAGCCGGGCGGGAAACTGGAAGTCACGGTGAGCTCCGAGGTGGGTCAGCCCTTGAGCGCGCCCTGCATGATGCCGCCGACGATCTGGCGGCCGAACAGCAGGAACACGACGAGGACGGGGACGGTGCCGATGGTGGCGGCGGTGAGTACGAGCGTGTAGTCGGTGGTGTAGCCGCTGGCCAGTGTGGACAGTGCGGTTTGGACGGTCGGGTTCTCCGGCACCAGCACCACCAGCGGCCAGAAGAAGTCGTTCCAGGCCTGCATGAAGGTGAACAGCCCGAGCACCGCCGCGGCCGGGCGGGCGGCGGGCAGGGCCACGTGCCAGAACAGCCGCAGCGAGCCGCAGCCGTCCATCCGGCCGGCTTCCAGCAGCTCCAGCGGCAGCGCCCGCTCGAAGTACTGGCGCATGAAGAACACGCCGAACGCGGTGACCAGGCCGGGCACGATCACCGCCTGCAGCTGCCCGGCCCACCCGAAGTCGGCCATCATCATGTACAGCGGCACGACACCCAGCTCGGTCGGGATCGCCTGGGTGGCGACCACCACGAGCAGCAGCGCCGTCCGCCCGCGGAACCGCATCTTGGCGAAGGCGAACCCGGCCAGCGTCGAGAACAGCACCACCGAGACGGTGATCGTGCCCGCGACGATCAGCGAGTTGCCCAGCGCCAGCGCGAAGTCCGTCTGCTCGAAGACGCGGGCGATGTTCTCGAACAGGTGCCCGCCCGGCACCAGGACCGGCGGCACGCTCCCGACCGCCTCCGTCGTCTGCGAGGAGACGACGAACGACCAGTACACCGGGAACGCCGAGCCGGCCAGGATCGCGATCAGCGCGGCGTAGGTCCACGGGCTCGTGACCCGCCGGGCGAGCCGCCGGGCCCGCCCAGGGGGTCGCGAGCCCGGCGGCGCGGGGGCGGCCGGGGTCAGCACGGTGGTCATGTCCGCTCCTCAGTCCGTTTGGATGCGCCGGGTCACCAGGTACGACAGGCCCGCGACGAGCATCGTGGCCACGGCCAGGATCAGCGCGATCGCCGAGCTGTAGCCGAAGTCGTACTTGGTGAAGCCCTGTTCGTAGAGGTAGAGCGCGGCGGTCTGGAACTGCCGGTCCGAGCCGCCGGTCGCGGCCGCGGTGCCCGGGTTGAACAGCAGCGGCTCGGCGAGCAGCCGCATGTTCCCGGTCGTCGCGATCACCGTGGAAAAGATGATCTGCGGCCGTAGCAGCGGCACGGTGATCCGCCAGAACTGCTGCCACCCCTTGGCGCCGTCGAGGGTGGCGGCTTCGTACATGCTCGACGGGATCGCCTGCATCGACGCCAGGAAGATCAGCGCGTGGTAGCCGGTCCAGCGCCACACCACCATCGACGCGATGGCGGTGTGCGAGCTGGCCGTGCCGGCCTGCCAGTCGACGTGCCCGCCGCCGAACCAGCTCAGCACCCAGTTGATCAGCCCGAAGTCCCGGCCGAACAGCTGCGCGAAGATGATCGTCACCGCCGCCACCGAGGTGATGTTCGGCAGGATCATCCCCATCCGGAACAGCATTCGCCCACGCAGCCGCCGGTTGAGCAGGTGCGCGATGCCGAGCGCGAAGAGGATCTGCGGGATCGTGGTCAGCAGCCACAGGCTGACCGTGTTCCCCATCGCGTTCCAGAAGTACGGGTCGTGGAACAGCAGCTGCTCGTAGTTGCCGAACCCGATGAACTGCGCGCCGTCGGCGTCGATGAGGTTCCGCTTCTGCAGCGACACGAACGCCGTGTACAGCAGCGGGAACAGCCCGAAGACACCGAAGATCAGGAAGTACGGGCTGATGAAACCGAACGGCGACAGCTTGACGTCCCACTTCTGCCGCCGCTCGGCGAAGGTCAGCGTGGTGGTGCCGGCCATCACTTGATCTTCGCGACGTCACCGACCAGCTGCTGCCACGCCGCCGGACCGTCCTGCTTGCCCTGCTCGACGCGCTGCATCGCGTTGCCGAACTCGGTCTGCACGTCGCCGGCCTTCGGGCCCTGGTACTGCGGGTTCAGCTTCTTCGCCGCGTCGGTGAAGAGCTTGCCCACGGGCGCGCCCGAGAAGAAGGGGTTCGTGTAGCCGGTGATCTTCGGGTCGTCGTAGAGCGACGGCGCCGACGGCAGCAGGCCCTTGCCGGTGAAGACCTTCGCCTGCTGCTCGGGGGCGGTCAGCCAGGCGGCCAGCTCCGCGGCTTCCTTCGTGTGCTTGCCCTGCTTGGGCACGGTCAGGTACGAGCCGCCCCAGTTGCCGCCCCCGCCGGGCACGCTCGCGATGTCCCACTTGCCCGCGGTGTCCGGCGCCTGGTCCTTGATCTTGGTCATCATCCACGCCGGGCAGGTGACGGTCGCGAACTGGCCCTGGGTGAAGCCGGTGTTCCACTGCGGCGTGCTGTAGAGCAGGCCGGCGCTCAGGTTCGCCTTCACCGCGTCGACCACGAGGTCCCAGCCCTGGCGCAGCGCCGGGTTGCTGTCCACGATGAGCTTGTCGGTCTGGTCGTAGTAGCCCTGCGGGGCCTGGCCGACGATCGCGTTGAGCACCGTCGGGCCGCCGTCCATGAACTTGACGCCGTTCGGTGCCTTGGCCTGGAAGCGTTTGCCGGTTTCGAAGAACGCCTGCCAGGTCGGCCAGAGCGCGGACACGGCGGCGCGGTCGGTGGGCAGCTGGGCCTGCTCGAACAGGTCGCGGCGGTAGCAGATGGCCAGGCCGCCGACGTCGGTGCCGTAGCCGATCTGCTGGCCGCCCTTGGCCAGCGACGCGGCCCACTTCCAGCCCAGCCAGCGGTCCTTGAGCTTGTCGCCGCCGACGGTGTTGAGGTCGACGAACTTGTCCGGCGTCGCCTTGAACTGGGCGACGTACCCGGTGTCGATGGCCTCGACGTCCGCGGCACCGGCGCCGGTGGCCAGGTGCGCGGCGAGGTTCTTGTGGTGGTCGGAGTAGGCGGCTGTCCGTTCGGTGATCTCGATGTCCGGGTGCGCCGCCTGGTACTCCTTGATCAGGTCGGTGTAGCCGAAGTTGCCGAACAGGCCGAGGCTCAGCTTGACCTTGCCACCGGCGGCACCGCTGTTCCCGCACCCGCTCAGCGCGGTGAGCGCGACCAGGGCGGCACCCACCCCCGCGAGCAGGCGGATCCGGCGGGTTGTCGTTTTCGGGCGCATGAGATCTCCGTTGTTCTGCGGGCCGGTCGGAAAACGCGGGTCCCATGAGAGCGCTCCCAGCACGGCGGCGTCAAGTAACGAAATGATAAAGCAGCTCGGCGTTTACGCAGTCCGGAGTCGTGTGATACAGATGTAACCGGTTACAAGATGGAGGTCACCATGGTCACCGCCCGCGAAGTCGCGCAGCTCTGCGGGGTTTCCGTCGCCACTGTGTCGCGGGTGTTCAACCGCCCAGCCACGGTCAGCGCGACGACGCGCGAACGCGTCGAACGCGTGGCGCGGGACCTCGATTTCTCGCCGAACGAGTCGGCGCGCGCGCTGTCGCGGCAGCAGTCGGCGATGGTCGGGCTGGTCTGGGACACCGACCACCGGCGGCCCGGGTGGCGCCACCCGTTCCTGCAGGACCTGTTGCTGGGCCTCAAATCCGCGTTGAGCTCGCACGGCTACCACCTGCTGCTGCTCGCGACGAGCGACGACGCCCGCGACCGCCACCCGGGGGTTTCGCTGGCCGACCCGATCGGCTACGTGAGCATGACCCGCCGGCACCACCTGGCCGGGCTGGTGCTCATCGACAGCGGGACGGACGCCGACGCGTTCACCGCGTTCGCCCAGTCCGGGTTGCCGTGCGTCGCACTCGACGTCGCCCTGTCCGGGCCGCGGGCCACCCACGTGACCTCGGACAACGCGGGGGGCGCGGCGGAAGCCGTCCGGCACCTGGCCGCCCTCGGGCACCGCCGGATCGCGACGATCACCGGTCCCCGCGGCAACGCGCCGGCCACGGCTCGCACCGAGGGGTACCGGCGCGGGCTGGCCGACGCCGGGCTGCCGGTGTCGGAGGATCTCGTGATCGGCGGCGACTTCTACCGCGAGAGCGGGTTCGTCGGCATGCGGCGGCTGCTGGCCCGCAAGGAGCCGCCGACGGCGGTGTTCGCGGCCAGCGACGAGATGGCGGTCGGCGCGCTGCTGGCGGCCCGCGCCGCCGGGCTGCGGGTGCCGGCGGATCTGGCCGTGGTGGGGTTCGACGACATCGAGGTGGCGTCCCTGGTGGACCCGGCGCTCACGACGGTGGCCCAGGACAAGCCGGGCTTCGGCACGGCCGCGGCCGGCGCGCTGCTGGCGATGCTCGAGAACGCGACGACCCCGGAACCGGTGCTGCTGCCGACGAAACTCGTGGTCCGCGACTCCTGCGGCGGGAACGTGCGACGCTAGCCCGGGTCAGGCGGTGATCTTCGCGTCCCAGTCGAGGTGGTGCGAGTACAGCCAGCCGCTTTCTTCGCCGACGTCCTGGCCCGCGCTCGCCGCGACCAGCTTCTCCACCCGCTCGCGGCGAAGGCTTTCGTAGGCGGCGAAGGCCGATGCCGGGTCCGGGAGGTCGCGCAGGCACTGCGCCAGGACGACGCTGTCCTCCAGTGCCATCGACGCGCCCTGGCCGGCGGCCGGGGACGCGGCGTGGGCGGCGTCCCCGACGAGGACCATCTCGGGCGTCGACCACACCCGCGTCTCCGGGACGTCGTAGGAGTGGCCGCCGAAGACCTCGTCCCCGGTGGCGGCGACGATGTCCGCGCAGGGCAGCGGGTCGCCGTCGAACGCCGCGTGCGCGAACTCCCGCCAGCCCGCCGGGGTGACCGCGGCGATCTCCTCGCGGGACCGCTCGGCGTCCGGGATGCGGGCGAACCAGAACGTCGCCCCGGCCGGGTCCGTGGTGAACCCGAAGGCCGCCCGGCTGCCGCGGACCATCCGGTAGATCCCCGGCGCGGCGGGCAGCCCGCCCGCGCGCGTGTAGCCGTACACGACGGTCAGCCCGGTGTAGCGGGGCTCGTCCGCGGCCGGGTCGATCAGCTGCCGGACGACCGACCGCAGGCCGTCCGCGCCGACGAGGACGTCACCGGTCGCGGTGGTGCCGTCGGCGAACTCCGCCGTGACGCCGCCGTCCCCCGCCGTCGCACGCACCAGCCGGCGACCACGCTCCAGCGGGACCCCGCGGCGTGCGGCCTCGTCCTGCAGGACGCGGTAGAGCGTCGCGCGGGTGAGGGTGCGCGGCCCGTCGAGACCTTCGATGTCGAACTCGCGCCGCCCGACGGTCTCCCCCGTCGGGGCGACGAGCTCCACGCCGTACGCGGCGAAGGACGCTTCGATCACGGGCCCGTCGGCGCCGACGGCGCGCAGGGCGTCCATGCCGTTGTGCATGATCGTGAGGAACGCGCCGATGTCGTCCCCACCGGCGGGATAGGCCTCGAACACGACGGGTTCGTGCCCGGCGAGTTTCAGCGCCATCGCCGTCACCGTGCCCGAGATCCCGCCACCCACGACCAGTACCCGCACTTCGCCCCCTCGACTCCACGTGCCGCCGTCGTCGACGTTACCGCGACGGCGGCACGCGGTGCCTACTTCTCCTTCGCACCACTGGTGGCGATCTCGCCGTTCAGGCCGCGCGGGTAGAAGCCACCCGAGTTCACCTTGTCCGGGTTGAGGTAGGCGATGTTGAGCACGCGCTCGGCGGAGCGCCCGAACGCGATGCCGTTGGCGTCGGCCGGGACGAGGTTCGCCTTGCCGTACTTGAGGACGCCTTCGTCGTCGTCGGCCTTGCCGTCGAGGCTGTCGCGGGCGTCGGACATCTTGTTGGTGATGTCCCCGAGACCGCGCTCGAACAGCGCCGACCGCACGATCCCGGCGTGGTAGGCCTCGACGGCCAGGATGCCCGCGGCCGCGTCGAGGAACGTCTTGTTGTTCACCAGCGGCGCCGCGCCCTTGTAGGCCGACACGCCGACGTCCTCGAACAGGTAGGCGGCGAGCAGGAAGTTGTTCTCGCTGCCGAACGGGTCGAACGTCTGGCCCTGCTTGATCACCCCCGCGGCCTGCATGGCCGCGGTGAAGCTGTTCTGGAAGTCGATTTCCGGCTGCGCGACGGCGGCCTTGTCGAGCGCCTTGCGCAGGAAGGTCACGTGCGCGACCTCGTCGCCGGCGATCTCCTGGACGATCTGCTTGGTGTGTTCGTTCTTGAACTGCACCGCGTGCCCGCCGGAGACCTTGCCGAGGTTGCCGACCCCGTTGACGTACTTCTCGTTCAGCCCGTAGCCGTAGACGGCGAACGAGTACAGGTTCGCCTCGAGGTACTCGAGGTTCAGCGCGAAGTTCAGCACGGCGGCATCACTCGCCGCCTCCTTCGCCGCGTCACCTCCCTGCGCACCGTATTGCGACGTGGCACCGGCCGAGCCGAGGCCCAGCGACAGCGCCGTGCCGAGCGCGCCGGCACCCGCGACGCCGAGCCCCGTCGCTCCCGCAGCCTTGAGGAAGCGGCGGCGGTCGGTCGCGTTCTCCGCGCTGCGCTCGATCAGCTGCTCTGTGTAGCGTTTTCCGAACACCGGGGGACGTCCTCTCGTGACGAGTTCGTCCACCTCACCCACCGGTCATACGTACCCGGACGGCCCCCGGCTCGGTCAAAACGGGAAAAATTTTGATCGACTTCGGTTTCCGCAGGTCAGCCGCGTTGCGCGACGGCGAGCCGGACGCACACGGCGAGCGCGCGGACGGCCTCTTCGACCTCGGCGAGCTTCGGGAAGGTCGGCGCGATCCGGATGACGGCGTCGGCCGGGTCGGCGCCGTGCGGGTGGGTCGCCCCGGCGGGGGTCAGCGCGACCCCGGCCTCCTTCGCCAGCCGCACGACCTCCTTCGCGGTGCCCTGCGGGACGGTCAGCGTGATGAAGTACCCGCCGGTCGGCTTGGTCCAGGACGCCAGGTCGGCCAGCTCCTCGGTGAGGATGCGGTCGACGGCCGCGAACTTCGGGCCGATGATCTCGGCGTGCTTGCGCATGTGGGCACGCACGCCGTCTTCGTCCTTGAGGAAGTGCGCGTGCCGCAGCTGGTTGACCTTGTCCGGGCCGATGGTGCGCTTGCCGCTGTTGCCGGTCCACCAGGCGAGGTTGGCCTCGGACGCGCCGAAGAAGCCGACGCCGGCCCCGGCGAGGGTGATCTTCGAGGTGGAGCCGAAGACGAAGACGCGGTCGGCGTTGCCGGCCTCGGTGGCCAGGGCCGGCAGGTCGGCCAGCTCCGGCTCGGCGTCGGTGAGGTGGTGCACGGCGTAGGCGTTGTCCCAGAAGATCCGGAAGTCCGGCGCCGCGGTGCGCATGGTGGCGAGCCGCTTCACGACGTCGTCACTGAACGTGACGCCGGTGGGGTTGCTGTACTTCGGCACGCACCAGATGCCCTTGACGGCGGGGTCTTCGGCGACCAGTGTCTCGACGACGTCCATGTCCGGGCCCTCGTCGGTCATCGCGACCGGGACGAGCTCGATGCCGAAGCGCTCGGTGAGCGCGAAGTGGCGGTCGTAGCCCGGGACGGGGGCGAGGAACTTCACCTGCGGCTCGTCGGCCCAGCGGCGCTCGGCGCCGGGCAGCTTGCTCAGCAGCGCCTGGACGACGGCGTCGTGCATCAGCTCGAGGCTCGAGTTGCCCGCGGCGAGCAGCTGCTCGACCGGCACCTGCAGCGCGCCGGCGAAGAGGCGGCGCAGCTCGGGCAGGCCCTTCAGGCCGCCGTAGTTGCGGACGTCGGTGCCGTCCTCGGCCTTGAAGGTGCCCTCGCCCGGGAGGGAGAGCAGCGCGTTCGAGAGATCGAGCTGCTCGGGCGAGGGCTTGCCGCGGGTGATGTCCAGGGAGAGGCCTCGGCCGACCAGGGCCGCGTAGTCGCTGCGGGCCGTGTCGACGTCGACGGAAGCAGTGGTCATGCCGTCAACGCTAAACCCGCCGTCGATACCATTTCGGGGCGGGTCCTGGCTAGGGTGGTGAGTGTGCATCTCGTCGTCCACGCCGACCAGCGGCAGTTCACCATCCGGGATTCGGGGTTGCGGCTGACGGGCAGCGGGTGGACTTCGGAAGCGGTGGAATCCCACCGGATCGGGGCCGAGCCCGCCGGGATCGCGATCGCCACGGCGCGGTCGGACCTGGTGGAGTCCTCGGTGACGCTGGCTCCCTCCGCGCCCGCGTTGTCGCCTGCCGCGGAGCACGTGGTGGAAGCGGACCTTCCGGTTCCGAGCGGCCGGCTGGTGATTTCCGGGCCGGCCGACTACCCGTCGCAGGAGAAGTACTTTTCGGTGTTGCCGGGGCTGTACCGGGCGCGGGTTTCGTACGTGCCCGCCGGGCCGCCGTCGGTGGATTGGAACGACCACGAGTACGGGGAGCACTACCGGTACGTGGTGGAGCTGTGGCCGGTCGAGGAACAGTCCGATGTGGAGGTTCTCCGTCAGGGCGCCACGGTGTGGGACGGCTGAGGCCCCGATATCCGGTCGCGGCGCACCCGCTGGGCGCGGCATCATGCGCCCCATGGACCAGACGTTCGTCAGCGGATCAGAGCGCTGTCAGGGTGGCCAGCTTCCAATGGCCGTCCACCCGCTTCGCCGTCACCGCCAGCTGGGCCACCGAGGACGTCGGCACTCCCCCGCCCTGGGCCACCGTCTGCTGGTCCAGGAACAGGAGCAGGTCCGCGGAGTCGCCCCGCAACGACCGGACCCCGATCGCCCGGACCGTGGTCGTGCGGGTCAGCTTCTCCGCCGTCGCGCGGGTCCGGGCCGAAGCGAACTGGGCCTGGTACTGCCGGACCGCGTCGCCCGTCAGGACCTCCGAAGCCGCCCGCTCGGTGCGAGGCAGGTTGGCGTAGTCGTACGAAAACACCGCCTTCACCGCGTCACTGACCTGGGACGAAACGTCAGAAGTGGCCGAGAGGTCCACCAAGGCCTGATTGTCCCCCGGGGTCAGCGAGGCCGCTTCGATGCCGAACCAGGCCGTGCAGCCCAGCGCCAGGACCACGATGGCCACGAGGATCCTGGTCATGAGCCCGCCGCCTGGACGCCCGCGACCTTCCAGCCGTCCGGGGCGCGGGACACGTCCACGGTCAGCCGGTTCAAGCGCGGCGAAGCAGCGCCACCGCCCGTCGACACCCGGACGTCCAGCACCGCCAGGAGCCGCGCTGTCCCACGGGGAACGTCGATCTCCGTCACCGCCGCTTGGACCAGGGACGCCGACGACACGGTGCGGGCCTTCGTGGCGCGGTCGATCTGGAGCTGCCGGTCGCCCGCGAGGTCCGTTCCGTACTGGCCCGTCGTCGCCGCGATCCAGCGGTCCACGTCCGCCGCCGCCGTGCGGTGGTCGATCGTGTTCAACGTGACCAGCTGGGGGCCCGCCGCGGCCAGCACCGCGTCACGCTCGCGGCCGCGGGCGAAGGAATCGTCGGCCGCCGCGCGCCACCAGGACCAGCCCGAGAAAGCCGCCGCCAACACCGACAAGACCGTCACAACGACCAGGAAACGCAGCTTCACGGCGCGCCCAGCAACCGGCCCAGCCCGCCCGCCGACGGCCCGGTCAGCAGGCTCAGCATCCCGGGCAGCTGCTGCGGAGCCGGTGCAGCCTGCTGCTGCGGTGCCGCCGGAATCGCCGGCGGTTTCCCCGCGTAGGGCGCGTTCTGCGCCCCGCGCACCCCGGTGGGACTGCCCGGCGGCTCGGCGCAGTAGGCGTTCATGTTGACCGGCGCTTCGGTCTCGTCGTTCGCCGGACGCTGTTTCGTTCCCTCATACCCCTTCGTGCACGAAGCCGGGTCGAAGAAGTTGAACACCACGCCCAAGTGCCCCGTGCCGTCCGGGGACGTCGACGGCGAGAACGCCGAGATGATCGGGTACGCGACCAACAGCTCCTCGATCGAGTCCTTCCGGGACGTCGTGATCTGCGCGGTGGTCAGCAAGTTGGCGAACAGCACGCCCAGATCGGTACCGGACGCGGCCAGCACGTCGCTGATCTGCCGGCTCAGCTGCGGGGCTTGCGCGATCACCCGGCGCAGGTCCGGATCGGACTTCTTGAGCTGACCCGCGATCGTGCGAAGCCCCGAAGCGAAGTCGGTGATGTTCGCCGCCTGCCGCTCCTGGGTGCCGAGCACGATCCGCGAGTTCGCCAGCAGCCCCTGCGTCTGCGGCACGTACTGCGCGGCCACCGCCGTCAGCGATCCCGTGCTGTCCAGCAGCTGCTGCAGTTCCGGCCCCGCGCCCGCGAACGCGTTGTACGTCTCGTCGACGACCGTCCGCAGCGAATCCGGGTGCACGCTGGCGACGAGGTCGTCGAGGTGGGTGAGCACGGTGTCCGGCGACGGCGGCAAGGACGTCTTGTCCGGCGTGATCACCGAGCCGTCCTTGAGAAACGGGCCGCCGTTGTGCTGCGGCAGCAGGTCCACGAACTGCTCCCCCACCGCCGACCGGTTCGCCACCTGCGCGTGCGCGTCGGCCGGGATGTCCGGGGCACTCGCGTCGATGTCGAGGGCGACGTCGACGCCGTGCTCGGTGAGCGTCATCGACGTCACCCGGCCGACCGTGACCCCGCGGTAGGCGACCTCGGAGTTGACGAAGATGCCGCCGGAGTCGGTCAGCTGCGCGGTGACGACGTAACCACGGTTGCCGAAGAGCCGGTCCAGCCCGGCGTACCGGCCGCCCGCGTAGACGACCGAAACCACCGCGATGACGACGAACGCGAACAGCTGGATCCGGATCTTGCGGGTCACCGGCCGCCCCCGATCAGGCCGAGCAGCCCGCCCAGCAGGCCGGGACCGGCCGCCGGCGGGACCGAACCCAGGTCGGGCAGCGGCAGGGGTGGCGCGACCGGCGTCGGCTGACCGCCGGTCCCGGACGGCAGCGCGATCGGCGGCTGCGACGAGTTCGTGAAGTTCGAGATCAGCGTGTCGAGGTCGAGGTTCACGTTCGCCTCGACGTTCGCGTAGTCGCCCTTGATCACGTTGCCCGCGTAGTCCGGGAACGGGTAGGTGAGCAGGATCTGCAACGCGTTCGGCAGGTTCTGGCCGGCCTCGCCGAGTTTGGCCAGCGTCGGCTGCAGGGCCTTGAGGTTCGCGACGAGCTGGTCGCGGCTCTTCGTCACGGTGTCCACCGCGACGCCGGACAGCGTGTTCAACGCGTTCAGCATGCCCACCAGCTGGTCGCGCTGGTCCGTGACGACCTTCAGACCGGGCGCGAGGTTGTCGAGCGCGTTCGTCAGGTTCTGCGTCTGGCCCGTCAAGGTGTGGGACAGCTTCGCCAGGCCGTCGATCGCGCGGAGGATCTCGGTCTTGTGCCCGTCGAGCTGGGTCGCCAGTTCGTCCACTCGGGACAGCAGCGCGCGGATCTCCGGCTCGTTGCCCGACAGGGCGTCGTTGAGCTCGTGGCTGATCTTCTGGATCTGCTCGACGCCGCCGCCGTTGAGCAGCAGCGAAAGCGCGCCGAGCACCTCCTCGACCTCGGGATTGCGGTTGGTCCGCCCGAGCGGGATCTGCCCTCCATCGGCCAGTTTCCCGGTGGCCGGCTCGGCCGTGGGCACACTCAGCTCGACGAACTTCTCCCCCAGCAGGCTCGACTGCTTGAGTTCGGCACGGGCGTTGACGGGCAGCGCGATGTCGCCGTTGACGGTCATCGCCACCAGCGCCGAGCGCGTGTCCGGGGTCAGGGTGATCTTGTCGACCCGGCCGACCGCGACGTCGTTGACCTTGACGCTGGACTGCGGCACCAGGTCGAGCACGTCGGTGAACAGTGCGGTGACGTGGTACGGGTGGTCGCCGACGTCGGCGCCGCCCGGCAGCGGCGTGCCGTAGAGGCCGTTGAACCCGCCGTCGCTGCAGCCGGCCAGCACGAGCACCCCGGCCAGCGCGCCGGCGATCCGGCTGCGCCCCTTCACTTCGCACCGCCGGAAAGCTGTTCCATCACGTCGACCAGCGGGAGCGGCAACGGCGGAAGTGTGCCGTTCTGCAGGGAATTGAGCACCTGCGGGATGGTCGGCAGCTTGAGCGCGCCGTCCAGGATCGGCGCGAGCTGCTTGCAGATGTTCCCGAGTGCATCGGGGACTTCCTTCGGGGTGACCGCGCTGATCAGCCGGCACACGGTGAGGATCGGCGGGTTGGTCAGCTCGTTCAGGTTGTCGCGGACGGCGATGGTGCCCGACGCCGCGTCGTAGGAGTTGATGAAGTTCGTCGCGCCGGTCGGGGCGATGTCGAGCACCTCGGCGAGCGCGGCGCGCTGGTCGACCAGGACCTTCGACAGCGAGGCCAGCTTGTCCACATTGGATTCCAGGGCCGTCTTGTTGTCGTTGACGAACTGCTGGACGTCGCCGAGTGCGCCGCCGAGCGACTGCAGCGCGGCGCCCACTTCGGAAGAGTCCGCTGCGAGGAACCGGCTGACGTCGGCGACGCGGCCGTAGAACTCGTTGAGCTGCCGGTCGCTCTGGGCCAGGGCGCCGGTGAAGGAGTTCAGGTTCTGCACGGTCGAGAACAGGTCGTCCTTCGAACCGTCGAGGGTCTTCGCCAGGTCGGCCAGCTGCCCGACCGTCGAATTCAGCGAAGCACCGTTGCCCTTCAGCGTGTTCGCAGCAGTGTCCAGGACGCCGGAGAGCGCGCCGTCCTTGTTGGCACCGTTCGGGCCCAGCGCCGTCGACAGCTTGTCGAGGCTCGAGTACAGGTCGTCCAGCTCGACCGGGGTCGCCGTCCGGTCCTTCGCCAGAACCGTGCCCGAAGCGAGGACCGGTCCGCTGTCGTAGGCCGGGGTCAGCTGGACGTACCGGTCGCTGACCAGGCTCGGCGCGACGACGACGGCGCCGACGCCGGCCGGCAGCGGCACGTCGTCGACCCGCATGTCCACGCGGACCGCGTCCCCCTGCGGCGTGACGTCGGTGACCTCGCCGACCGGCACGCCGAGCACCCGCACCGACGAACCGGCGTACAGCCCGACGGTCTTGCCGAAGTACGCCGAAAGCTTCGTGCCGTTCGACGACCGGAACACCAGGTACAGCCCGGCGGTGACGATCAGCGCGAGGACGCAGGCGAACGCCAGCCAGGTCACCAGGCTGCGGCCGCGGGACGTGTGGATGGTCATCGGCGGCCCACCCCCTGGTTCGGCGCCGCGATCGGCGGGGTGCAGCCTTCGGGGTTGATGTGCAGCCCGCCCACGGTGATCGTCGGCGGCAGCAGCCCGCACAGGTAGCCCTCGAACCACCGGCCGTTGCCGGTGGCGTTCGCGCCGACGCGGGCGAACGGCGCCATCAGCTGCAGGCTCTTGTCGAGGTTGCCCTGGTTGCGCTGCAGGATGTCGGTCACCTTCCCGAGCTTCTCCAGCGTCGGCTTGAGCTGCTCGCGGTTGTCCTGGACGAGCCCGGTCAGCTGCTGCGAAAGCTGCTGCGTGCCGGTGAGCAGGGCGTTGATGGCCTGCTTGCGGTTCTGCAGCTCGGTGAGCAGCAGGTTGCCGTCGCTGATCACGCGCTGCAGCTGGGCGTTGCGGTCGGACAGCGTCTTCGAGACCTGGCTGGTGTTCGCCAGGAGCGTGTGCAGGTCGGCGTCGCGGGAGGAGACCGTGCGGGCCAGCGACGACAGCCCGGTGAGCGTGTCCTTCAGGTACTGCGGGCTGTCCTTCAGGCTGTCGGAAAGCGCGTTGAAGCTGTCCGCGAGCTGTTTCGTGTCGATGTCGCCGACCGTCGTCGACAGCTGCTCGAAGGCGTCCTGCAGCTGGAACGGCGTGCGCGTGCGGGCCTGCGGGATCGTCTGGTTCGGCTCCTGCGCGCCGCCGCCCTTCGGGTCGAGCGCGAGGTACTTCTCCCCCAGCAACGTCTTGATCTCGATCGACGCCGTCGTGGCGTCACCGACCCTGATGTCCTTGACGCGGAACTTGACCAGGACCTGCTTGCCCGCCAGCTTGACCGACGACACCGTGCCGACCTTGACGCCGGCGACCTCGACCTCGTTGTCCGCGGCCAGCCCGGCGGACTCACCGAAGTAGGCCGAGTACGTCGTGCCGTTGCCGAAGAACGGCAGCTGGTCGGAGAAGTACGTGGTGGCCGTGACGAGCACGATCAGCACGAGCGCGACCGCGCCGACCGCGGCCTGGTTGCGTTCCTTCAGCGGCTTCACGGACCGCACCTCTCCGCGCGCTGGGTACCCGGGATCGGGATGATCGGCAGGGTGATGTCGAGCGAGGAAATGCCGATGGTGCCGGTGATCCCGCACAGGTAGTAGTTGAACCAGCTGCCGTAGCTCAGGGTCCGGGTGAACTTCTGCAGGTTGCCCGGCAGCACCTCGAGCAGGTGGTTGAGCAGCTCGCCGGAGTCGCCGAGGTTCTGCGAGAGCACGCCGAGCTGGGCGACGTCGTCCTTGAGGGCCGGGCGTGCGTCGGCCAGCAGTCCGGTGGTCGACACGGCGAGGTCGCCGAGCGCGCTGACCGCGTCGCCGATCGGCTTGCGCTGCTCGGCCAGCCCGCTGACCAGCTTCTGGGTCTGCTCGATGAGGTCGCCCAGCTGCGGGCCGCGGGCGTTGACCGTGCCGAGCACGGTGTTGAGGTTGGCGATGACCTGGCCGATCACCTGGTCCTTGCTCGCGATCGCGCTCGTCAGCGACGCCGTGTGCCGCAGCAGGCTGGTGATCGTGCCACCTTCGCCCTGGAAGACGCTGATGATCTCGGCCGACAGCTGGTTGACGTCCTTCGGGCTCAGCGCCTTGAACAGCGGCTTGAAGCCGTTGAAGAGCACGGTGAGGTTCAACGCGGGTTTCGTCCGCTCCGGCGGGATCGTGCCGCCTTCGGGCAGTGCCTTGTCCCCGGGGACGTCGGTGCCGAGCGCGAGGTAGCGCTGCCCGACCAGGTTGCGGTACTTGATCGTCGCGGTCACCGTTTCCGGCAGCCGGTAGGCGTGTTCGACGTCGAACCGGACCTCGGCGAGGTTCCGCTCCCCCTCGACCACCTCGATCGTGTCGACCTGCCCGACCTTGACCCCGGCGATGCGGACGTCGTCGCCTTCCTTGAGGCCGGACGCGTCGGTGAACTTCGCCAGGTAGCCCGAAGTCTCGCCGAAGTCGGTGTTCGCGATGGTGGCTGCCAGGATGCCGGTGAACAGCACCGTGACGACGGCGAAGACCGCGAGCTTGATCAGCGACGGGACGAAACTCCTCACTTCAGCTCCACCTCCGTCCCGCGGTAGAGCGGCCCGACGAGCAGGCCGGCCCAGCCCGGCACGGCACCCGGAGAGGTGCCGAGCGCGGGCGAGGCGAGCAGGTCGATCAGGTCGTTCTCGTAGGCCGACCCGACGATCGTGCCGTCCCCGCCGACCGCGCCGCCGCCCGCGGTGATCGGGGCGGGCAGCTTCTCGGGCGGGTTCTTCGGCGGCGCCGGTTTGCTGGAGCCGTCCTTGATCGCGCCGTCGGGCGGGTACTGCGGCCAGACCCCGGGCTTCGGCACGGTCGGGTAGCAGCGCGGGCCGCGCTTGTCCTCGTACTTCGGTTCGTCGACACCGGGAAGGTACTTGCCGCGGCTGGCGGCGAACTCGATGGTGACCCGGCTGACCTCGGGGTGCGCGGTGCCCTTGCCGAACGCCAGCTCGGCCCGGGGCACCGACTCGGCGAGCTGCCGCATCAGGCACGGGTACTCGGGCGCGTACTTGGCGAGGACGTCCAGGGTCGGCTGGATCGCCGAAGTGAGCCGGATCAGGTTGTCCTTGTTGACCTGCAGGAAGCTCGTGAGGTCCACCGAAGCCGCCGTGACCGTGGCGTAGAGGTCGCTCAGCTGCGCGCGCTGGTCGACGATCGTCCGGCTCGTGGTGGTCAGATCGGACAGCGCCTGCAGCAGGTCCGGCGCCGCCTTGTCGTAGGTGTTCGCGACGTTCGCGAGGCCGGTGATGTCGGCTTTGACGTCGGGCAGCGACGGGTTGAGCTTGCCGAGGTAGTCCGACAGCCCGGCCAGGGTCTCGCCGAGCTGCTTGCCGCGGCCGTCGAGCGCGGTCGCCACCGCGGTGAGCGTGCTCGACAGCTTCTCCGGCTGGACCGCCTGCAGCAGCGGCATCACGTCGTCGAGGACCTTCTGCAGCTCGATCGCGGCGCTGCTGCGGTCCTGCGGGATGACGTCTCCGGCCTGGATCGGGGCTTCCGGCTTCCCGGGCAGCTGCAGGGCGACGTACCGCTCGCCGAAGAGCGTCTTCGGCAGCAGCCGCGCGGAGACGTTCTTCGGGATGACGGGTGTCTTGTCCGGGTCGAGAGCCAGCTCCAGCTCGGCGTGGTCGCCCTTCGCCAGCACCGACCGGACTTCGCCGACGAGCATGCCGCGGACCTTGACGTCGCCGCCGGTGCGCAGCTGGCTGCCGACCCGGTCGGTCTCCAGCTTCACGAGCGTCACCGGCGTGAACGCCTTGTGGTACACGGCGAGCGTGAGCGTGATGAACAACGCGGCGACGAGCAGGAAGACGAGCCCCAGCACCTGGTACCGGAGCCGCTGCCAGAGCTCGCGCCTCATCCCGAGATCCTCACCGTGGTGTTCGCGCCCCAGATCGCCAGGCTGAGGAAGAAGTCCAGCACCGAGATCAGCACGATCGACGTCCGCACCGCGCGGCCGACCGCGACCCCGACACCGGCCGGGCCGCCACTGGCGTTGAAGCCGTAATAACAATGGGACAGGATCACCAGCACGCTGAACACGATCACCTTCCCGAACGACCAGAGGACGTCGCCGGGTGGCAAGAAGAGCGTGAAGTAGTGGTCGTAGGTGCCCGCGGACTGGCCGTAGAGCCAGATGGTGATCTGCCGGGACGCGAGGTAGCTCGAGAGCAGGCCGACCGCGTACAGCGGGATCACCGCGGCGACCCCGGCGAGCACCCGGGTCGTCACCAGGTACGGCATGCTCGGCACGCCCATGACTTCCAGCGCGTCGATCTCCTCGGAAATCCGCATCGCGCCGAGCTGGGCGGTGAAGCCGCAGCCGACGGTCGCGCTGAGGGCGAGTCCCGCCGAGAGCGGCGCGACTTCGCGCGTGTTGAAGTAGGCGGAGATGAACCCGGTGAGCGCGGCCGTGCCGAGCTGGTTGAGGGCCGAGTAGCCCTGCAGGCCGACGATGAGCCCGGTGAACAGCGTCATCCCGATCATCACGCCGAGCGTGCCGCCGATGACGGCGAGGCCGCCGGTGCCGAAGCAGACCTCGGTGAGCAGCCGCAGCGTCTCCCGGCTGTACCGGCGGATCGTGCGCGGCGACCAGGCGAGCGCTTTCGCGGCGAACGCGAGCTGCTTGCCCAGGCCTTCCAGGCTCTGGCCGGGGCGCGCGATGTATTCGAGCGTCCGGTCGGCATCGAGGGGTTCCGCCGTCATCACATCGCCTTCGGCGGGACGATCCGCAGGTAGATCGCGGTGAGCACGACGTTGATGAGGAACAGCAGCAGGAACGTGATGACGACGGCCTGGTTGACGGCATCGCCGACGCCCTTCGGCCCGCCCGCCGGGTTCAGCCCGCGGAAGGCGGCGACGACCCCGGCGACGAAGCCGTACAGCAGCGCCTTGATCTCGCTGACCCAGAGGTCCGGCACCTGCGCGAGGGCGTTGAAGCTCGCCAGGTACGCGCCGGGCGTGCCGCCCTGCAGGACGACGTTGAAGAAGTAGCCGCCGAGCACGCCGACCACGCTGACCAAGCCGTTCAGCAGCACCGAAACGACCATCGCGGCGAGCACCCGCGGCACGATGAGCCGCTGGATCGGGTTGACGCCGAGGACCTCCATGGCGTCGATCTCTTCGCGGATCTTGCGCGCGCCGATGTCCGCGCAGACCGCGCTGCCGCCGGCGCCCGCGACGAGCAGCGCGGTGATCAGCGGGCTGGCCTGCTGCACGATGGCCAGGGCGCTGGCCGCGCCGGTGAACGACTGGGCGCCGATCTGCGCGGTGAGCGAGCCGAGCTGCAGCGCGATCACCGCGCCGAACGGGATGGCCACCAGGGCCGTCGGGAGGATGGTGACGCTGGCGAAGAACCAGCACTGCTGGATCCACTCGCGGGCCTGGAAGGGGCGTTTGAAGATCGCGCGCAGGACTTCCCAGGAGAGCGTCGCCAGGCGGCCGACCTGGGTCAGCGCCGCGGTTCCCGGGAGCGTGCCAGTGCCTCCGCTCACCACAACCTCCCAGTAAGTCGCCGTTGACCTCCGAGTCTTCTCCACACCCGGTTCCCGCTTTTGGTTAGCGGTGTTTACTTTCCCCTTCGGCAGTTCTCCTTCAGAAGTTGAGGGCGTGCGTCGCCGTCGCCCCGCCGTCGGCCACGAATTCCGCACCCGTGCAGTACGCGCTCTCGTCGCTGGCCAGGAACAACACCAGCTTGGCGATGTCTTCGGGCTGCCCGACCCGCTTCAGGGCGACCTTCTTCCCGACGAACGACATATCGACTTTCTGGCCGCCCGCCGCGGTCTCGACCATCTTGGTGTCGATCGCGCCGGGGTGCACCGAGTTGACGCGGATGTGCTTCTTGCCGAGCTCCATCGCCGCGACCTTGGTCATCCCGCGGATCGCGAACTTGCTCGCGGTGTAGGCGACGAGGTAGGGCATCCCGGCCAGACCCTCCACAGAGGACACGTTGACGATGGAGCCACCGCCGGCGGCGGTCATCGGTTCAACGACCGAGCGCATCCCGAGAAACGCCCCGATCTGGTTCACCCGGATCACGCGTTCGTAATCGGCCAGCGTCGTCTGCGCCAGCTCCGAAAAGTGCAGGATGCCGGCGTTGTTGACCAGCACGTTCGGCGCGCCGAACTCCGTGGTCGCGCGCTCGACCGCGGCGGTCCAGCCGTCCTCGTCGCCGACGTCGAGGTGCTGGTAGACGGCCCGGTCGCCGAGGTCGGCGGCCAGCTGCTTGCCCTCTTCGTCGAGGATGTCGGCGATCACCACCCGCGCGCCTTCGGCGACGAACGCGCGGGCGGCGGCCTCGCCCTGCCCGCGCGCGGCGCCGGTGATCAGGGCGATCTTCCCGTCCAGCCTCATGACTCTCCCAGGATTTCGGTGGCGGCGAACATCCGGCCGGGGTCGCGGTCGGCGAAATAGGCACTGAGCGACGCCTCGAGCTCGTCGAGCTTCCAGCGCTGCTCGATCCTCGGCGCTTCGACCAGCGCGACCGTGCCGCCGTGCACGACGAACACCTGGCCGTTGACGTGCTCGGCCGCCGGGGAGGCGAGGTAGGCGACGAACGGGGCGACGTGCTCGACCGAAAGCGGGTCGGCACCCGCTGTGGTGTTCTCGGGAGGAGCACCGAACACGCCCTCGGTCATCGCCGTCCGCGCGCGAGGGCAGATCGCGTTGGCGCGGACGCCGTACTTGGCCAGGCTCCGGGCGGCCGACATGGTGAGCGCCGTGATGCCCGCCTTCGCCGCGGCGTAGTTGGGCTGGCCGGGCGAGCCGATGAGGAACGCCTCGGACGCGGTGTTGACCAGCCGCCCGTACACCGGCGCGCCGTCCGCTTTGGACTTGTCGCGCCAGTGCTTGGCGGCGTTGCGCGACAACAGGAAGTGGCCGCGCAGGTGCACGCGCAGCACGGTGTCCCAGTCGTCGTCGGACATCGAGAACAGCATCTTGTCGCGTAGCACGCCCGCGTTGTTGACCACGATGTCGAGGCCGCCGAGGTCGAGCGCGGCCTCGGTGAGCGCGTCGGCCGTGGCCCGGTCGCCGACGTCGCCGGCGACCGCGACGGCCTTGCCGCCGGCCGCTTCGATCTCGGCGACGACGTCCTTCGGCTCGCCGATGTCGTTGACGACCACCGTGGCGCCCCGCCCGGCCAAGGCGAGCGCCTCGGCCCGGCCCAGCCCCGCGGCGGCGCCCGTGACGATCGCCGTCCTGCCGGTCAAGCTCACCGCGGACCTCCTCGTCGAGTCCTGGATGTCGCGCCTACAGTAGAATCTGTTCTCGTTCGAGGCAAGCCCTTGAGTAAACGGCGCTAACTGGCGATGAACAGCGCGTTCTTGGGGCACGTCTTGACTGCCACCGAAACGCGTTCTACCTGGTCGGGCAGCACCGGGCCCGGCTGGATCACCAGTTCTTCCTCGTCGTCGAGGTCGAAGACGTCCGGGGCGAGCCCCACGCACACCGCGTTCGCCTCGCACAGTTGCCGGTCGACGCCGATCTCCATGCTTCCTCCGCCGCTCGAGCCCTGGTACAACTAGAACAGGTTCTACTGTAACGCCGGGAGCCGGTACGGCACCACAACGAGCCGGACCGGGTGGAGGTGACGGGTGCGGATCGACTACACGCCGGAACAACGCGGGCTGGCCGCGGAGCTCCGGGAGTACTTCGCCGAGCTGATGACGCCCGAACGGCGTGCGGGCCTCCGCTCGGGCGGCGGCGAGTACGGCGATGGCCTGGCGTACAAGGAGATCGTGCGGCAGCTGGGCAAGGACGGCTGGCTCGCGCTGGGCTGGCCGAAGGAGTACGGCGGGCAGGCCCGGTCGATGCTCGACCAGCTCGTCTTCACCGACGAAGCGGCCGTCGCCGGGGTGCCGGTCCCGTTCCTCACAGTGAACACCGTCGGCCCGACCATCATGCGCTACGGCACCGAAGAACAGAAGGCGTTCTACCTGCCGAAGATCGCCGCGGGCGAGCTGCACTTCTCGATCGGCTACTCCGAGCCGGAGGCCGGCACCGACCTGGCGTCGCTGCGGACGCGCGCCGAGCGCGACGGCGACGAGTACATCGTCACCGGCCAGAAGATGTGGACCAGCCTGATCGAGTACGCCGACTACGTCTGGCTGGCGGTCCGGACCGACCCGGACGCGAAGAAGCACCGCGGCCTGTCGATCCTCATCGTGCCGACGTCCGCGGACGGCTTCTCCTGGACCAAGGTGCACACGGTCGCGGGTGCCGGGACGAGCGCGACCTACTACGACGGCGTGCGCGTGCCGGTGTCTTCGCGCGTCGCCGAGGAGAACGCGGGCTGGCCGCTGATCACCAACCAGCTCAACCACGAGCGCGTCGCGCTGACGTCGTCGGCGCCGATCCGCAAGGCCCTGGCCGACGTCACGGCGTGGGCGAAGGAGACCGGCGCCATCGACCACGAATGGGTGCGGCTGCACCTCGCGCGGGTGCACGCGGGCGCGGAGTACCTGAAGCTGCGGAACTGGCGGATCGCCTGGGCGGCCGCGGCCAGTGAGCTCGGCCCGGCCGAGGCGTCGGCGACGAAGGTGTTCGGCACGGAGTTCGCGATCGAGGCCTACCGGCTGCTGATGGAGGTGCTCGGCGCGGCCGCCGTCGTCCGCGAAGGCTCGCCGGGGGCGCTGCTGGCCGGGCGGATCGAGCGGCTGCACCGATCGGCGCTGATCCTCACCTTCGGCGGCGGCACCAACGAGATCCAGCGGGACATGATCGCCGCCACCGCCCTCGGCCTGCCCGTCACGCGCTAGGAGCACTCATGGACTTCACCCTTTCCGAGGCGTCGGGCGACCTCGCGGCGCTGACCCGGCGGTTGCTGGCCGACAAGGCCACCCACGACCCGCACGGCACCGGCGGCTTCGACACGGCGGCGTGGACGGCGCTCGGCCAGGCGGGAGTGCTGGACGCGGCCCTGCCGTCGTCGCTCGGCGGCGGCGGGTTCGGGCTGCTCGAGCAGTGCGCGGTGCTGACCGAGATCGGCCGCGCGGTGGCGGCGGTCCCCTACCTGCCGTCGATCACGATGGCGGCCGCCGCGCTGGCGGAGTTCGGCTCGCCCGAGCTGGTGGACCGCTGGGTGCTGCCGGTGCTGCGCGGCGAGCGCGTCCTGGCCGTGGCGCTGTCCGGGTTCACGGCGTCGGACGGCCGGGTGTCGGGTGCGCAGACGGCGGTGCCGTTCGCGGCGTTCGCGCACGGGTTCCTGGTCGCCGCTTCGGACGAGGTCTTCCTGGTCGACGCGGCCGCGGCCGGGGTCTCGGTGCAGCCGCAGCAGACAGTCGACCACGCCGACGCGGGCCTGCTTTCTCTGTCCGAAGTGCCGGGAGTGTCGCTGGGCGACATCGGCGAGTGGCTGCGCCTGCGCGGGACGGCCGGGGTATGCGCCCAGCAACTCGGCGTCGTCGAGCGGGCGCTGGAGCTGACCGCGGCGTACGCGGCCGAGCGGAAGCAGTTCGACCACGTGATCGGCGGGTTCCAGGCGGTCCGCCAGCGCCTGGCGGACGCCTACCTGGACGTCGAAGCGGTCCGCCTGACGACACTGCAGGCGGCGTGGCAGCTGACCTCGGACGTCCCGGCAGCGGAAGCCGTGGCGACGGCGAAGTTCTGGGCTGCGGAAGCGGGCCACCGGGTGGCCCACACGGCGGTGCACGTCCACGGCGGCGTCGGCATCGACGTGGACCACGTGGTGCACCGCTACTTCACGGCGGCGAAGCGCCTGGAGTTCCAGCTCGGCCCGGCCACCCACCAGCTCTTGGCCCTGGGCGACCTCCTCGCCGGCCGCAGCTAGCTCGCCGCGTAGGTCCAGAACTCCTTCATCAGCGGGGTGGGCTCGGGGCTGGTCAGCTCGACCTGGGTCAGCAGCACCGAGACCGTGCCCGTCGCCGGGACCAGGTGCAGAGCCGTGCCCGCGCCGCCGACCCAGCCGTAGCGGCCGGGGACCTCCCAGGGCTGCTTCGCGTCGACGTCCACCGATCCGCCGAAGCCCCAGCCCTGGCCGTGCAGGAACGGCCGGCCCGCGGCCCGCTGGGCGGGTGTCAGGTGGTCGGTGGTCATCCGGTGGACCGACTCCGGCCGCAGCAGGCGGTGACCGCCCGCGGTGCCCTCGTCGCGCAGGAATCGCGCGAACGCCAGCAGGTCGTCGGCCGTCGAGACGAGCCCGGCGGCCCCGGACGGGAACGGCGGCGGCGCGCTCCACCGGCCCTCCGGCGAGTCGATCAGCCGCAGCCCCTCTTCGCCGCGGCGGTAGGCGCTGGTGAACCGCCCGAGCGCGGCGATCGGCACGGTGAACCCCGTGTCGGCCATGCCGAGCGGCTCGAACAGCCGCTCCGCCAGGAACTCCGGCAGCGGGCGGCCGGCGACCCGCGCGATCAGCACGCCCTGGATGTCCGAGCCGGTGTCGTAGAGCCACGCCTCCCCGGGCTGGTGCAGCAGCGGCACCTGCGCCAGCGCCGCCAGCCACTCGTCCGGCGAGAACGCCCGCGGGGACGCCGCCGGGTGGCCCAGCACCTGCAGCAGCAGGTCGACCGCGGGCAGCGTCATGTCGGCGGGCAAGCCGTAGCCGCAGCGGAAGGTGAGCAGGTCGGCCACCGTGATCGGGCGGGCGGCCGGCACGACGTCGTCGACCGGGCCGGCCGGCGTCCGGACGACCACCGGCGACGCCAGCTCCGGCAGCCACCGGGAGATCGGGTCGTCCAGGCTCAGCTCGCCGTCGTCGACGAGGAGCAGGGTCGCCGCGGCCACGATCGGCTTGGTGAGCGACGCGATCCGGAACAGCGAGTCGCGCGCCATCGGCACGGTGCCCTCGGCATCGGCCGAGCCGACGGCCGCGGCCTCGACCTGCTCGCCGCGGGCCACGAGCGCCACCGCGCCCGGCAGGTCGCCGAGGTGGGCGGTCAGCAGTTCGGTCAGCGCGGCCATGCGCAGCACCTTATTCCGCCGTCGGCCGGCGCGCGGTTCGCCTTACGCGGGCGGGTCGCGTTCCGTGGCGTCATCCTGGTGCTCAGTCCTGCGGGTTGATCGCGCGCAACCGGCGCGGGCCGGTGTCGGGCCGCGACGGCGGCGCCCCCAGCACCAGGCGGGCGTTGGCGGCGAAGGCGCCGTCCGGCGAGGCCAGGATCGGGTCCAGCACCAGCGACCGCACCTCCGGGTTGTCCTCGGCCAGCGCGGCCACGCGCAGCACCATGTCCTGCAACGCGGCGAGGTCGGCCGGCTCGTCCCCGCGGTAACCGGTGAGCAGCGGGGCCGTCCGCGGCTCGCGCAGCAGCGTCGCGGCGTCGACGTCGGTGAGCGGCACGGCCCGGTAGGCGCGGTCGCCCAGCAGCGTGCTGACCAGCCCGGACAGCCCGAACGACACGAGCGTGCCGAACGACGGGTCGTCCTGGAGCCCGATCACGCACGACAGGCCCTTGGGCGCCATCCGCTGGACGTACACCTCGTCGTCGCGGGAGACCTCGCGCAACGTCTCGTAGGCCGTGCGCACCGAGTCTTCGGACGCCAGGTCGAGCCGGACGCCGGCCAGGTCGGGCCGCCCGCGCAGCCGTTCGTCGACCGCCTTGAGCGTCACCGGGTAGCCCAGCTCGCCCGCCGCCGCGACCGCTTCGTCCACAGTGGACACGATGCGGAAGGGCACGATGCCGATGCCGTAGCAGTCCAGCAGGCGCACGACTTCGGCGTCCGAGAGCAGCGTCGTCTTGCCGCTGTCGGCCTCCAGGAGCTCGCGCACGATGCCCTGCGCCTGTTCGGCATGGATCCCCGCGGGGCGCACCAGCGTGCCCTGCGGGCGTTGCCGCCACGCCGCGTACCGGATGACCCGGGCGAGGGCGGTCACCGCGCGTTCGGGGCTCGGGTACGACGGGATCGAGCCGCGCGTCGGCACGCCGTCGCCGGACAGGACCGCGAGTTCGTCCGGAACGCCTTCGGCGGCGAGGAACGTCGAGACGATCGGCTTGTGCTGCCCCAGTTCGACGACGGTTTCCCGCAGGGCCCGCGCATAGGCCGTGCCGGGGATCGCCACCGGCGGCGCGAACACGACGACGAGCGCGTCGGTCTCCGGCGAGGTGAGGGCCTCGCGGACGGCCTTGGCGAACTCCTCCGGCCCGGCCTGCGGGCCGACGTCCACCGGGTCCGACGCCAGCCGCAGGCCCTGCATCCGCGCGGTGTCGGCGGCCAGCAGCCCGATCGCGCTGGAGTTGCCGACGATGCCGACCCGCGGCCCGGCGGGCAGCGGCTGGTGGGCGAACACGAGCGCGGTGTCGAACAGCTGCGCCAGCGACTCCACGCGCACGACCCCGGCCTGCTCGAACAGCGTCTGGACGCTGGCCTCGTCGATCTCCGTCGACGTCGCCGCCAGCTGCGGGCGGACCGCGTGCCGCCCCGACTTGACCGCGACGATCGGCTTCGTCCTGGCGAGCCGCCGGGCCAGCCGCGCGAACTTGCGCGGGTTGCCGAAGGACTCCAGGTACAGCAGCACCAGGTCGGTGTCCGGGTCGGTTTCCCAGTACTGGAGCAGGTCGTTGCCCGAGACGTCGGCCCGGTTGCCGGCCGAGACGAACGTCGACAGGCCGAGGCCGCGCGCTTCGGCGTCGGCGAGGATCGCGGTGCCGAGCGCACCGGACTGGCAGAAGAAGCCGGTGCGCCCACGGCCGGGCAGCCGCGGGGCGAGCGTGGCGTTCAGCCGGATCCCGGGCGCGGTGTTCAGCACGCCGAGCGCGTTCGGGCCGACCACGCGCATGCCGTGCGCCCGCGCCTCGCCGACCAGCCGCAGCTCGGCGTGCAGGCCGCGCGGGCCGGCTTCGGCGAACCCGCTGGACAGGATCAGCAGCGTCTTCACGCCCTTGGCCAGGCAAGCGTCCAAAACGGACTCGACGGCCTCGGCGGGCACCGCGACGACGGCCAGGTCGACCGGGTCGGGGATGTCCAGCACCGACGGGTACGCCCGGACGCCGCGCACCGAGCGGTGCTCCTGATTGACCGGGTAGACGGTGCCGGTGAACGCGGCGGCCAGCAGGTTCACGAAGGCGACGTGGCCGACCTTGCCCGGCTCGGCCGACGCGCCGATCACCGCGACCGAGGACGGGTGCAGCAGGTTGTGCACGCTGCGCGCCTCGGCCGCCTGCTCGCGTGAGCGAGCGACGGCGAGGGACTCCTCGGTGGGGTCGATGTCGAACTCCAGGTGCAGCACGCCTTCCTCGATCTCGCGGCTGACCTGGTAGCCGGCGTCGCGGAAGACCCGCACCATGGCGGCGTTCTCGGCGAGCACCTCCGCGACGAACCGGCGCAGCCCGCATTCCGACGCGGCCGCGGCCAGGTGCTCCAGGAGGATCGAGCCGAGGCCGCGGCCCTGGTGGGCGTCGCTGACGACGAAGGCGACCTCCGCCGACGGCCCGTGGTCGAGCCGTTCGTACCGGCCGACGGCCACGATGTCGTCGCCCAGGAAGGCGGCGAACGCCACCCGGTCGTGGTGGTCGACCGTCGAGAAGCGCTTCAGGTCCTTCTCCGGGATCCGCGGGTAGGCGCCGAAGTAGCGGAAGTAGCGGGTGCGCTCGGAGAGCTTGGCGTGGAAGGCGACGAGACCGTCGGCGTCGGTGGGCACGATCGGGCGCAGGTGGACGGTGCCGCCGTCGGACAGCACGACGTCGGCCTCCCAGTCGCGGGGGTAGTCGAAGGGGTCTCGTCCGGCCATGGTCAGTCCCTGGGGTCGTCCGGATCGAGGCCGTGCAGCGGGAAGACGGCGCGGCGCGTGTCCCGCACGGCGACGTCGACCGGGTCGTCCTCGCCGTCGCCCCACGGCTTGAACCCGGTGTCGCGGTCGTCGGTCATCGTGCGCGGCAGCTCGGCCTGCGGAGCGGCCTTGCCGACTGTGGCGACCCACTCGGGCGGCAGCGGCGTCGCCGGGTCGACGTCCCGGTCGAGGACGGTGGCGATCAGGTGCGTCCACGACCGCGGCACGACCCGGATCAGCTGGTAGCCGCCCCCGCCGACGGCGATCCACTTGCCGCCGGCGTAGGTCTCCGCGAGGTCGCGGAGGGTGGCGTAGATGGTGCGGTGCCCGTCGACGCTGAGCGAGAGGTCGGCGAGGGGGTCTTCTTCGTGGGAGTCGACCCCGCACTGGGTGAACAGCAGCTGCGGTTCGAAGTCGGCGAGCAGCGAGGGGACGACGGCGTTGAAGGCCCGCAGCCACCCGGGGTCCCGGGTACGCGGCGGCAGCGGGACGTTGACGGAGGTGCCGTCGGCCTTCCCCCGGCCGGTCTCGGCGGAGTAGCCGGTGCCGGGCCAGAGCGTGAAGGGGTGCTGGTGCATCGAGATCGTGAGGACGCGCGGGTCGTCGTAGAAGGCGGCCTGGACGCCGTCGCCGTGGTGGACGTCGGTGTCGATGTAGGCGATGCGGTCGAAGCCGTGGTCGAGCAGCCAGGAGATGGCGACGGCACAGTCGTTGTAGACGCAGAAGCCGGCGGCCTGGTCCCGCATGGCGTGGTGCAGCCCCCCGGCGATGTTGACGGCCCGGCGCGCTTCGCCTTCGGCGACCTTCCGGGCGGCGAGCAGCGTGGAGCCGACGACGAGGGCGGAGGCGTCGTGCATGTCGGAGAAGACGGGGTTGTCGGAGGTCCCGAGCCCGTGCCCGACGTCCCACCCGACGAGCGGAGCCTCCCGCACGGCGGCGAGGTATTCGGGGGCGTGGACGCGCAGGAGTTCTTCGTCCCCGGCGCCGGTGGGGACGAGCAGTTCGACGTCCCGGAGCACGCCGAGTTCGGTGGCCAGCCGGATGGTGAGCTCCAGCCGGACGGGATTGAAGGGGTGATCCCCACCCAGGTCGTAACCCAGCAGGGCACGGTCCCAAACAACGGCCGGCGACATACCGCCCGACTCTAGTGCCGATCGCGGAGATAGGTGGACTGGAAGGTCTGGTGGAGGGATGGGCCGGCCCGGGTGTGGGCTGGTGGGGGCGGTTCGGCCCGGCCGGCCGAGCGCGCCGGCTCGGCTCGGCAAGCGTTGCCGAACTCGGCTGGGCGCGGGTGGCTCAGCCGGGTCGGCGACCGCGGCTCGGCCTGAGCCGTCACCCGCTCCGGCCGGGCCCGCTGTGGCTCAGCCAGGCAGGGGGCCCGTTGCCGCCGGGCGGTTCGGGTCTCGGGACCAGTGGGACCACGAGCCCGCGTACAAGCCCGCGCCCAGGTGACCGGCCAGCTCCAGTGCCAGGACCACCGAACTCGCCGTCACCCCTGAGCCGCAGTACGCGCCGACCGGCTCGCCCGGGCGCAGGCCCAGGCCCGCGAACCGCTCCGCCAGCTCGGCCGGTGGGCGCCAGCGGCCGTCCGCGCCGATGTGGGCGGCGAACGGGGCGTTCACCGCTCCCGGGATGTGGCCCGCCCGCGGGTCGACCGGCTCCGTCTCCCCTGCGTAACGCGGGGTTGCGCGCGCGTCGAGGAGCAAGCCGTCGCGAGCCAGGGCTGCCGCTTCGTCCGCGTCCAGGACCGGCATTCCTCCCGGGCGGACCGTGATGTCGCCCGGCTCCGGGCGCACCTCGTCCGTGCTCACCGGGTGCCCCTCGGCCGTCCACGCTGCGTAACCGCCATCGAGGATCGCGACCTCGGTGTGGCCCGCCCAGCGCAGGAGCCACCACGCGCGGGCCGCCACCGAGCCGTCCGCGTCGTCGTAGGCCACCACCGGGGTGCCCGTCCGGACTCCGGCCGCGCGCAGGTCGCGCTGCAGGTCGGCCGGGTCGGGCAGGGGGTGCCGGCCGCCCTCGCCCGGCTCGCCGGCGAGCACGCTGTCGAGGTCGGTGAACACCGCACCGGGCACGTGACCCTCGCGGTAGGACTCGGCGCCGGGCGGACCGGCGAGCCGCCAGCGGACGTCGAGGACCACGGGGCGGTCCCCGGCCGGGCCGGCCAGCGCGGCGGCGAGGTCGGTGGTGCTGATCAGCGGACGCATGCCTCCCATCTTCCAGCGGCCGCCCACCCGGCCGCGCCGGGGTGCGGACATATCCCCCACCGGCGAGTTGTTACCCCCGAGGCCCGCCGCCGCTGCCGGGGTCAACGACTACGATGAGCAACGCGGACGAAGGGGACAGCGTGAACGATCTCATCGACACCACCGAGATGTACTTGCGTACCATCTACGAGCTCGAAGAAGAAGGTGTCGTTCCGTTGCGCGCCCGCATCGCCGAGCGCCTGCAGCAGAGCGGCCCGACCGTGAGCCAGACCGTCGCCCGGATGGAGCGCGACGGGCTGGTCGTGGTCGCCGACGACCGGCACCTCCAGCTGACCGACCACGGCCGGGAACTGGCCATCGCCGTGATGCGCAAGCACCGTCTCGCCGAACGCCTCCTCGTCGACGTGATCGGGCTCGAGTGGGAGCACGTGCACAACGAGGCCTGCCGGTGGGAACACGTGATGAGCGAGGCCGTCGAGCGCAAGCTGGTCAAGCTGCTCGACCACCCGACCACCTCCCCGTACGGCAACCCCATCCCCGGCCTCGACAAGCTGGGCGACGGCGACCCCGCGCCGCCCGCGGAGGCCGACCTGGTCCGGCTCGACGAGTTCGCCCGCACCGGCGGCGGCCGCGTCGAGATCCGGCGCATCGCCGAGCACGTCCAGCTGGACGAGTCGCTGATGACCGAGCTCAAGTCCGTCGGCATCGTGCCCGGCGGCACGGTCACCGTCGGCAAGGCCACCGGCGGCACCATCGAGGTCACCGGCGGGGACACCACCGCCCAGGTCGCCAGCTCCGCGCTGCACGCCGTCCTGGCGCAGGCCCGATGAGCCCCGCCACGGACGCCGTCGCGGCGTTCCGCACGGTCCACGGCACCGCGCCGGCCGGCGTCTGGTCGGCGCCCGGCCGCGTCAACCTGATCGGCGAGCACACCGACTACAACGACGGCTTCGTGCTGCCGTTCGCCCTGCCCCACCGGCTGGCCGCGGCGGCGTCGCCCCGCGAAGACGGCGTGCTGTCCGTGGCCACCCTGGGCGACGACGGCCAGCTCCAGCGCTCCGGCGAGCTCAAGATCGCCGACCTGGCGCCGGGCGCCGTCGACGGGTGGGCCGCGTACCCGGCGGGCGTCGCCTGGGTGCTGCGCGACCAGGGCTTCGCGAACGGGGCCGACCTGGTCATCGCCGGGGACGTGCCGTCGGGGGCCGGGCTGTCCTCCTCCCACGCGCTCGAGTGCGCGGTGTCGCTGGCGCTGCTGGGGCTGGCCGGCCTGGAGCTGGACGGCAGCCGCACCGACGTCCCGACGCGGCCCCAGGTCGCGCGGTGGGTGCAGCGGTCCGAGAACGACTTCGTCGGCGCCCCCACCGGCCTGCTCGACCAGACGGCCTCCCTCTGCTGCACCGAGTCCCACGTGCTGTTCCTCGACGTGCGGTCGGGCGAGCAGGAGCAGGTGCCGTTCGGCCTCGCCGAAGCCGGGCTGCAGGTGCTGATCATGGACACCCGCACTAAGCACTCGCATGCCGAAGGCGGGTACGGCGAGCGCCGCCGCGGCACCGAACGGGCGGCCGAACTGCTCGGGGTGAAGGCGCTGCGCGACGTCACCAACGAAGGTCTCTCGGACGCGCTCGACCGGCTGCCGGACGACCTGGTGCCGCTGGTGCGGCACGTCGTCACCGAGAACCAGCGGGTGCTCGACACGGTCGAGCTGCTGCGCGCCGGCCGGCTGGCCGACATCGGGCCCTACCTGGACGCCTCGCACGTCAGCATGCGCGACGACTACCGGATCTCCACGGCCGAGCTGGACCTCGCGGTCGACTCGGCGCGGGCGGCCGGGGCGCTCGGCTCGCGGATGACCGGCGGCGGCTTCGGCGGCTCGGCGATCGCGCTGGTCCGCGACGCGGACCTGGAGCAGGTCAAGGAGGCCGTCGAGGCGGCGTACGAGAAGGCCGGCTACCGGCGGCCGCGGATGTTCACGGCGGTGCCCTCCCGCGGCGCCGGCCGCGACGAGCTCTGACGCCGCGCGGGTCCGCCCGGGGCAACCCCCGCGCGGACCCGCGCGTCGGCCAGAGGGAAGACTGTGGAGCACAGTCACCCTCGGCAGGAAGGCCTGAATGTGTCGGAGCAGAGCAACGCCCTGAAGCTGGTCGTGACGGGCGGAGCCGGGTACGTCGGAAGTGTCTGCGCCGCCCGGCTGGTCGAAGCCGGGCACCAGGTCACCGTCGTCGACGACCTGTCCACCGGGCACGCCGACGCCGTCCACCCGGACGCGCGGTTCATCGAAGGCGACGCCGCCGAAGTGGCGGGCAGCCTGCTGCGCGAAGGCTTCGACGGCGTGCTGCACTTCGCGGCCAAGTCGCTGGTCGGCGAGTCGATGACGGAGCCGGCGAAGTATTGGGAAGGCAACGTCGTCACCTCGCTGCGGCTGCTCGAGGCCATGCAGGAGCACGGCACGCCCCGCCTGGTGTTCTCTTCGACGGCGGCGACCTACGGCGAACCGGAGCAGTCGCCGATCCCGGAGACGGCGCCGACCCGGCCGACCAACACCTACGGCGCGACGAAGCTCGCCATCGACGCGGCGATCACCAGCTTCGCCGTCGCGCACGGCCTGGCGGCGGTGAGCCTGCGCTACTTCAACGTCGCGGGCGCGTACGGCGCCTTCGGCGAGCGCCACACCACGGAAACCCATCTCATCCCTCTCGTCCTGCAGGTCGCCACGGGCGACCGCGAGCGCATCCAGATCTTCGGCGACGACTACCCGACGCCGGACCACACGGCGGTGCGCGACTACATCCACGTCGTGGACCTCGCGGACGCGCACCTGCTGGCGCTCAAGCACGCCACCGCGGGGGAGCACCGCATCTACAACTTGGGCAACGGCACCGGCTTCTCCGTTCTCGAGGTGATCGAGGCTTGCCGCGAGGTCACCGGCCACCCGGTGCCGGCGGCGGTGGCCCCGCGCCGCGCGGGCGACCCGTCGGTGCTGGTGGCGGCCAGCGACCGGGCCCGCGAGGAGCTGGGCTGGAAGCCGGAGCGGACCGAGCTGGCCGGGATCGTGCGGGACGCCTGGGAGTTCACCCAGTCGCGGCGAGGCTGACCCTGTGCTGACCTGATGGCGGCGCGGCGGGCTGGGGCTTTGGGCCTGGGCCCGCCGGGCTGTCGGATGGCCAGCTTCCGGTGGGTTGGGCAGGTGAGCACGGCGCGGGTACCGGTCTCGAGTGCGGCGGTCTGATGCGAGCGGGTCACGATCCCGCGCTTCGAGGTGCTCGACACCTGATTGGTGCCGGAGTGGAGCGACCCAGGACGCCTGGGAATCCACCCGGTCACGGCGAAGCTCGACCCTGCTCCAACCGACGGCGCACGGCGGACCGGGCCCTGCGCGACCTCGAATTGGTGCGTCGGCCGCCGGGGCTCATGCCGCTTTGCCTACGTCGTTGTCCGCGGGGTCCAGGCCGAAGCCGACCAGGGGGCCTGCTGCCGCCGCTGCCAAGCCGCGGATTACCTCCGGGGGTGTTCCGGTGTCCAGGACCCTCTTCAGCAACGACGCCAGCACGTGGTCCGGTGCCGCCTCCAGGGCGTTGTCCAGGGCCATTCCCGCGAACGCTCCGTCGCCGCGCAGGTATGCCGTGAAGCCCAGCAGGGTCGCCGGTTCCGCTCTCTCCGGGGGCGGGATCTCCCGGACCAACGTCAGCCATAGGTGCTCCGCTTCGCGTGCTCCCGCGGTGGCCGGGGGCACCGCCATTGCCAGGCACAAGTCGCGAATCTCCGGCAGCTTCAACGCGTTCGCCAGCAACACGGCCTCCTCGTCCGTCGGTGGCCCGTCGCCGCGGCGCCGGCGTTCGAAGGCCGCGCGGACCACCGATGCCGCGCCGTTGACGCGGGTTGCCTCGGGCCAGGGCGGGGAGGTCAAGCGGGACAACTGATCCGCGCGGCGGGCCAGCGCCTCCGGCGATCGCGGGGCCAGCAGCGCCTCGAGTTCCTCGCGGCTGTCGAACGCCACCGTCCCGCACTCGGTCGCGGCCGCCGCCACGACCGTCGAACGGGGGTCCGGCAACACACCGGCGCATTCCTCGATGCGGTAACACGCCCAAGGTGCACCCGCCCTGATGGCGGGCGTCCACAAGGCGTGCAGCACCGGAAGGCCGGCATCCTCCAGCGCCCGCACCAAGTCCTCGACGAAACCCGCGTGCGGTGGCGGCTTTCCGGGTCTCCGCCGTCCGCCGACGATCACCAGGGTCACGCCGACGTGGCTACCCGCGGCGAACCGCTGCGCCAGCGCCTGCGCCTGGCGGATGCGGTGTACGCGGCGGGGCAGGTCGCCGCGCAGGATCAGGCCTGGGCAGTCGCCCGGGTCGCGGTGGCCGAGCAGGACGACGGACTTCGCGGGCCGGAATCCGATCAGGTACGGCAGTGCGGTCAGCAGCTGTGCGGGGTCTCGGAGGTCGGGCGGGGTGGCTGTGGTCATGCCTCCACTGTGGGGCAGGCCGGGGCCGGATGGGGCGGTGGCGGGAAATCTGTGGATGGGCGGGGCCGATGTGGACGGAAAGCGCCCGGCGGTGGCCGGGCGGGGCGTTCCTGTCGGTGGGGCGGGCTATGCTGCCCGGCCCCACCGGCCGCCCCCCCATCAGCTTGCGGGGGTCCGGGCGTCACCGCTCAGTCGCAGTGCTCGAACCCGCTCTCGTAGGTGTTGCCGCCCACCGAGCCGCCCCACTTCACGCACGTCGAGTCGGCGGTCTTCTTGACCGGCCCGGCGTAGTAGGTGAAGCTGCCGGAATCGGTCGTCCGGGCTCCGCCCTGGACCTCGAGGAACGCCGCCACCGCGCTGGCCGTGCCGAGCGACGTGGCCTTCAGCGTGGTCACGCAGTTCGCCCTGGTGGAAGCGTTGTACAGCAGGTAAGCCGTGCCCGAGGAGCCGGCCAGCGCCTGCTGGTCGACGACGGAGAAGCCGTCGCCGCACACCTCTTCGGCGGAGTACGGGTTGCCGCCGCAGCCGTTCTTGCTCGTGAAGTCGGTGTGCGCGTAGTACGGCACGGCAGCGCCGTTCAGCTTCGCCTTCTGCACGACGCCGTTGAGCCGCTCTTCGAAGTGCAGGTGCGGGCCGGTGACGTTGCCGGTCGCGCCCGCGGTGCCGAGCTGCTTGCCGCCGGTGACCGACTGCCCCACCGAAACCGACTGGGTCGACAGGTGCGCGTACCGGCTGCGCCAACCGCCGCCGTGGTCCAGTTCGATCCACCGGCCGTAGCTCGCGCTGCCCTCGTTCTCCACCCGCGTCACGGTGCCGGAAGCCGAAGCCAGCACGGGCATCCCGGTGATGCCGGACTTCTGGAAGTCGACCGAGTACTCCGGGCTGTGGCCGCTGTAGGTGGCCGCGTCCACGGTGACCCCGCACTTGAACGGCACCTGGAAGTTCGGCGCGGCCGAGGCGGTCGCCTGGCCGGCGAGGGTGAGGCCGAGCGCGGGCAGCGCCACGGCGGCGGCGAGCACGGCGAGCCGTCGCAACCTGGACATGGGGGGAACCTCCTGGCAAACGGGACAACTTGACACCACGAAGGGAAGTCCCCGTCGGTACATTTTCCGTACAAGCACCCGCGGAGGACTGCCGACATGACGACCCGACCAGCCGTGTTCCCCCGGGCTCAAGGCTGGTTGCGCTGGGCGCTCGTCGCGGTGCCGATGGTCGCCGCCATGCCCCACGCGGACCTGCGAGCCTGGCTCCTGATCGGGGTGACCCTCGCGCTGTCGATCCCGCTCCTGTGGATCCACGACGCTCGCGTCCGGCCGCTGACGACGGCGCTGCCGCTGGCCGTGATCGCGACTACGGGCGCGCTCTGGGTGCTCCTGCCGAGCAGCTGGGCGTCGGTGGCGATGTCCAGCACCACGTTCTTCGTCGTGCTGAGGCAATCGACGGTGCCGATCGTGCTGGCGGTCGGGCTCGACTTCGCGGCGATCACGGCCGGGGCGGCCCGCTACGACGTGTGGAAAGGCGCTCTGTCGACGTACGCGGTCCTCGCCGTGATCGTGCTGATGGGTCTCAACCGGCGGGCCCGCCTCGCGCGCATCGAGCAGACCGAACTGGCGCTGGCCCGCGCGCAGACGGCCAACGAGGAGCACGCCCGCGCGGCCGCGCTCGCCGAACGCGCCCGCATCGCCCGCGAACTGCACGACGTCCTGGCGCATTCGCTGGCCGGGCTGGCGCTGAACCTGCAGGGCGCGCGGCTGATGCTGGTGCGCGACGGAGCGAGCCCGGACGCCGTCGCCCAGATCGAACGGGCGCAGACGCTGGCGTCGGAAGGCCTCGCCGAAGCCCGGAAGGCCGTGGCCGCGCTGCGCGAGGACGCCGTCGGCGTCGAACGCGCGATCGCGGACCTCCTCGCCGCGTACCGGCTGGACAGCGGGGCGCGCGCGGATCTGCAGGTCGAGGGCGAACCGCGCGAACTGGGCCCGGCGGTCGGCACCGCGCTGGTCCGCGCGGTGCAGGAGGCGCTGGCCAACACCCGCAAGCACGCGGGGCAGGCCGATGTGGCAGTCACGCTGAACTACGCCGCCGGGTCGGTGGAGCTGACCGTGGCCGACCGGCAGGGCAGGCGCCCGCCGGACGCGCCCGCCGCAGGCTACGGTTTGCGCGGGATGGGCGAACGGGTCGCGCTGCTCGACGGGCGGCTGGAGAGCGGGCCGGGGGAGGACGGATGGCGGATTCACCTGACGGTGCCGGCGTGACGCTGCGCGTCGTGCTGGCCGACGACCAGGCCGTGGTCCGGGAAGGCCTGGTCACGCTGCTCGGGCTGCTGCCCGGGGTCGAGGTGGTCGGCGCCGCCGCCGACGGCCTGGCCGCGCTCGCGCTCGTCGCCGAGCACCACCCCGACGTCGTGCTGGTGGACCTGCGGATGCCGCGCTGCGACGGCGTGGAGGCCACCAAGCGGATCCGCGCCGGACACCCCGGTACCGAGGTCGTCGTGCTGACCACCTACGCCGACGACGAGTCGCTGCTGGCCGCGCTGCGCGCCGGCGCCCGCGGGTTCCTCACCAAGGACGCCGACGCCGAGTCCATCGCGCGGGCACTGCGCTCGGCCGCCGCCGGCCAGTCCACAGTGGACGGGGAGCTGCAGCGGCGGCTCGTCGAAGCCGCCGCCCGCAGCGCCCCGCCGCGCGTCAAGGAGGTCGAAGGCCTGACCGCCCGCGAGCTCGAAGTGCTGCGGCTGATCGCGGCGGGCCTGTCCAACACCGAAATCGCCCGCACCCTGGTGGTCAGCGAGGCGACCGTGAAGACCCACGTGAACCACCTGTTCGCCAAGGCCGGGCTGCGCGACCGGGCCCAGGCGGTCGCGTTCGCCTACCGGGCGGGCATCGCCGGCTGATCCCTCACCGCGCGGGCGGGATGTTCGCGTTGTGGTGGAACACGTTCCGCGGGTCGTAGGCCGCCTTGATCCGGGCCAGCCGCTCGTACTTTTCCGGCCCGTACGACGTCCGGACGCGGTCGGCTTCGTACTCGGCCATGAAGTTGACGTAACCCGCCGAGTTGGACGAGACCGGCACCAGCGCTGCCCAGAACTCGCGTACCCACGCGCGGTCCGCGGCGTAGGGCTCCGGTTCGGCCGCGAGCGAGTCGATGTTGATCAGGATGCTCTCGCGCCGCGGTCCGCCGAACGCCGTCGCGTCGTCGGCCACCTCCGTGAAGGCGCCCCGCATCGAGAAGATCGGCATGATCGACATCGGGGACGTCTTGCGCGGCAGGAAATCCGCGATCACCTCGATGACCTCGTCGGTGAAGCCGTCGGCGTAGGCGGCCTTCTCGTAGGCGAGGATGCCCCACGGCGCGGCGTCGTCGAGCATCCGCTGCAGCTCGACGTACGGGATCGGCGAGACGAATTCGAACAGCGGCGCCGGCCCGGACCGGGCCGCCCGGGCCGCCTCGGCGTGCTGCTCCTCACCGTCGAAACCGGCGATCAGCACGGCGTAGCCCGGCCGGAACCGGAAGGGCTCCGGGACGAAGGGCGCGGGCGGCGCGTTCAGCCCGGCGACGAGCACTCCGAGTTCGCCCGGCAGCGTCCGGAGCAGCTCGCGGGCGTGGCGCAACGCGGCCACGCCGTCGTCGAGACCGTAGAAGAACAGTCCCAGGTGGACGATCGGGCCGACCGGGTGCAGCCGGAACTCGAACTCGGTGACGACGCCGAAGTTGCCGCCGCCCCCGCGCAGCGCCCAGAACAGGTCGGAGTGCTGCCCGGCGGACACGCGCAGGATCTCGCCGTCGGCGGTGACGAGCTCGACCGAGACCAGGTTGTCGCACGACAGCCCGTACTTGCCGGTGAGCCAGCCGAAGCCGCCGCCGAGGGTGAGCCCGCCGACGCCGGTGTGGCTGATCGTGCCGCCGGGTACCGCGAGCGCGTGTTCCTGCGTGGCCGCGTCGAGCTGCGCCCAGGTCGTCCCGCCGCCGCAGCGGACGGTCCGGCCGTCCGGGTCGACGTCGATCGCGCCGAGGGAGCTCAGGTCGAGGCAGAGACCGCCGTCGACGACCGCGGCGCCGCCGTAGTTGTGCCCACCGCCGCGCACCGAGACGTCGAGACCGGCTTCGCGCGCGTACGCGAGTGCTGCCGCCACGTCCGCGGGCCCGGCGGGCCGCACCACCACCGCGGGGCGGCGGTCGATCTCCCCGTTCCAGACCGACCGCGCGACGTCGTAGCCGGGGTCGCCGTCGGTCAGCACGGCTCCGGACAGCTGGGTGCGCAGGCTCTCCAAGGTGGGTTCGGCGGTCGAGGTCATGGCGGGTCCTCTCGCAGCGGACGGAACGCCGGTAAGTCGCCTGACCTGCGACGATCGTTACATTGAGTGATCGCCATCGCGGACAGTGACCAGCCGCTGCGTGAATCCGGCTTGGACCAGCCTGCCGAACGCCCGCTCGACGCCGGGCGGGATGCGCTGCGGGATCGCGAAGCCCCGCTCGGCGTACTCGGTGATCCGCTGGGTCTCGCCGACGAGCATGCCGATCACGCGCTCGGCCTCCTCGCTGCCGGCCAGGTGGTCCTCCAGCGAGCCGCCCTTCGCCGCGCAGACCAGGTCGCCTTCGGGCCATAGCCGCTTGGCTGTCGCGTACGCCCGGCGCTGCTGGTAGGGCCGCGAAACGAGCGTCACGGTCCGGACCGCGATCCCCCGCTCGGCGAGCAGCCGCCGGGTGAACGCGATGTTCTCCCCCGTGTGCCGGGCCTCGGGTTCGACCAGGATCGCCTCGTCCGGCACCCCGAGGTCCAGGGCGATCTCGCGGTAGTGGACCGCTTCGCCGCGCGGGAAGCGCTCCAGCGTCGTCGGGGCGTTCGCGCCGGTGAAGACGATCAGCGGGAAACACCCGGCGTGGAACAGCTCCGCGGTGTGGACGGCCACACCGGGATCGCGGCTGCCGAGCCCGATCCCGACGTCCGACCGCCGCGGCCCGTGGCGCAGGTCGTGGTAGTCCCACAGCGTGCGGACGTCGGCCCGGAGGCGCTCCGGCAGCATCAGCCGAACGCGGCCCGCAGCGCCGGCTTGCCGCCCGTGACCGGGAGCGTGACCGACGACTTCGTGAGGTCGAGCGCCAGTCCGGCGCCCGGCTTCGGCCGCAGCGTGTAGTCGTGGTCGCTGGAGGCGAGCAGGAACTCGAGCCGGTGGCCCGCCGCGAGGACGTAGTCCTTCGGCATCAGGTCGACGCCGATCCGGTAGGTCTGCCCGGGCGTGATCGGCTCGGTGCCAGCGGGCGACGTGCGGTTCTGCGGGTCGGTCCAGCCGCGGCTGATGATGTGGGACGTGCCGTCGGGGGCGCGGTCGAGCAGGATCGCCGAGACGTTCGCCGCGGGCCGGTCGAACGCCAGCGCCAGGTCGGCGCGAGCGGTGCCGGAGAGGCGTACGGCCTGCTTCGCCGCCGAAGTCGCGTACAGCAGGCGGTTGCCGGACGACGCCAGCCCGGCCAGCTGCTCGATCGTCTTCGACGAGTCGTCGGCGAGGGTTTCGGAGGCCGCCGTGCCCGGCACCGGGTTGCGCGTGTCGATCGCGCCCTTCGCGCGGCCGCCCGGCCACGGGTACACGCGGACGTCGGCGGTGCCCGGCGCCGGCCAGTCGGCCTCGTCGGTCCACGACAGGTCCTCGCGCTGGATCGTCGCCTTCGGCTCGTTCTGGATGCCGTTGTCGATGCCGTAGAGGTAGTGCGACATCCACTTGTTCAGCGTCGCGAGCCAGACGTCGCGGCGCAGCGAGTACGGGTCGGCGTGCCCGGACTGGTGCAGCCAGATCTTGTGCTCGACGCCGCGGGCCTTCAGCGCCTCGTACCAGGTCGCGACCTGCTCGGACTTGACGTTCCAGTCGTTGAGGCCGTGCACCGCGAGCACCGACGCGTGCACCTTGCCGACGTCGTTGCGGTAGTTGCGGACGTCCCAGAACGGCGTGTAGTCGCCGGTGACCCGGTCCTGGTCGCGGGTCAGCCCGTCGATCACCGGGCGGCAGATCTGCCGGTCGGCGCGGGTGTAGACGTACTCGGCGAGCACGTCGGCGTCCTCGCCCTGGAACCCGCCGGCCGCGACGACCGCGCCGTCGTGGCGGTAGTACTCGTACCAGCTGGAGATGGCCGCGATCGGCACGATCGTTTCCAGGCCGGCGACACCGGTGCCGGCGACGGCGTTGGGCAGGGTTCCGTTGTAGGACACGCCCATCATGCCCGTCTTGCCGGTGCTCCAGTCCGCCTTCGCCGCGGCGCCGGTCGCGTCGCGTGCCGGCGTCCGGCCGTTGAGCCAGTCGACGACCGAGCGGGCGCCGATCGTCTCGTTGACGTCACCGGTGGTCGGGCAGCCGGTCGAGAGGCCGGTGCCGAGCGACTCGCCGTAGACGACGGCGAACCCGCGCGCGGTGAAGTAGTCCTGGTAGCGCCAGGTGATCGGGGCGGCAGGCCCGACGCCGTGCGCGGCGACGCGCGGGCCTTCCGGACCGCGGGCGTACCCGGGCGCGTAGAGCTCGACGTCGACGTCGTGGTTGGCGACGTCGTTGCCGCCGGCGTAGTACGGGCTGGCCTGGTAGACGACGGGCACCTTCAGGCCCTGCTGGGTCGCGCGCGGGCGCACGACCTGGGCGTGCACGAGGTCGTCGGTGCCGTCGTGGTCGCTGTCGACGGGCGCGGTGACCCAGACGTCCTCGCGGACGACGTCGGCCGGGTCGAACACCGGCTGCGCCTGGCCGCCGGTGAACACCGGCGACGGCGGGGCGGCGGCTTCCGCGGCGACCGAGGTCAGCGGAAGGGCAAGCACGGCGGCGAGCAGGACGGCGGCTTTCACTCAAGACCCCCAAGCCGGGCGAAGCGGACGACTGAAGACACTTCCGGTCCGCCCGCGGGGGTGTCAAGAGACTAACGTCGGAGGCATGCCGACCCTGGAAGCGCCGATCACCGCCGTGACCGTCTACCCCGAGCGGGCGCGGATCACCCGCCGGGGCAAGGCTCCGCTCGACGGCGGGCCGCGCCTCGAATTCGCCGGGCTGCCCGTGGCTCTCGACCCGGGCTCGGTCCGCGTCACCGGTGCCGGGCCCGCGCTGATCACCGGCGTCGACGTCCGCACCGAGTGGCACGCCGACCCGGCCGACCCGGCGCTGCAGGCGCTCGTCGAGCAGCGGCGGGCCGATCAGGCCACGCTCGACGGCGTCCTGGACGACGAAGCGGCCGAAACGATGAAGGTGGATCTGCTGACGTCGCTGGCGAAGCGCAGCGGCAGCAGCTTCGCGAAGGCACTGGCCAACGGCACGGCCGAACCTTCACGCGTCGCGGAGGTGACGGACGCGCTGAGTTCGCGGCTGGCCTCGGCGTTGAAGGCGCGCCGGGCGCTGAGCGAGCGGATCGCGCGGCTGCGCGAGGACCTCGCCGCGCTCGACCGGCGGATCGAAGCGCACGACAACCGGCCCGGCCGGGACAGCACCTCGGTGATCGTCGAGCTGGAGATCTCGGACCCGGGCGCGGAAGCCGAGCTGGAACTGTCCTATGTGGTCGCCAACGCGACCTGGGAGCCGGGCTACGACATCCGGGTGCGCGGCACCGACGTCACCGTCATGTCGTACGGGCTGGTCAGCCAGCAGACGGGCGAGGACTGGCCGGAGTGCGAGCTGGCGCTGTCGACGGCCCGGCCCGCGGGGGCGGTGGTGGTGCCGGAACTTTCGCCGTGGTACCTGGACCGGGTCCTCCCGCAGCCGGGTGGGTTCGTGGCCGCGGCGGCGTACGGCGGCTCGGGCGGCGGGGCCCCGGAAGCCGCGCGGAAGCGGTTCGCGCCGTCGATGGCGCCGCAACTGGCGTCGGTCGAACAGGGAGCGACGGCGGTCACCTACCGGGTTTCGCGGCCGGTGGCCGTGCCGTCCGGCGCGCAGGGACACCGGACGACGTTGGCGCAGCTTTCGCTTACGGCCGAGCTGGGCTACGTGACGGCACCGGTGCTCGCGGAGGAGGCGTATTTGCGCGCCACGGTGGAGAACACCTCGGAGCACGCCCTGCGGCCGGGACGCGCTTCGGTGTTCCACGACGCGGAGTTCGTCGGGACGACGGTGCTGGAGCCCTGGGCGCCCGGCGAGGAACTGGAGCTGGCGCTGGGCGTCGACGACCGGATCCGGGTGGAGCGGGAACTGGTCCGGCGCACGGCTTCGAAGGCGGCGCTGTCCGGGCAGAAACGGCGGGAGGCGGAGTACCGCATTTCGGTCGTGAACCACGGGCCGCGAGAAGCCGTGGTGACGGTGCTCGATCAGGCGCCGGTCTCGCGGGACGACACGATCACGGTGAAGGACGTGAAGACGTCGCCGGCCCCGGTGGAGACATCGGAGCTGGGCGAGTTCACGTGGAAGCTGACGCTGGCGCCGGGTGCGACGGGCGAAGTGAAGCTCTCGTACCGTGTGGACGTGGCGAAGGGCGTGGAGCTGTCGGGCTGGCGGGAGTGACGACGCCGGCTCGCCCGCTTCCGGGCGAGCCGGCCGCTCCTAACCCTGCGCGATGTAGGCCTGCAGCTGTTCCTGGCTCTGCTCCAGCTGTTCCATCCGGTTCTTCACGACGTCCCCGATGGACACGATCCCGGCCAGCCGGCCGTCGGCCAGTACCGGCACGTGCCGGATGCGGCGTTCGGTCATCAGGACCGACAGCTGGTCCACCGAGTCGTCCGGGGAGCAGCTCGCCACCAGTTTCGTCATGATCTCCGACACCGGGCCGTCGAGCAGCGCCGGGCCGTGTTCGTTCAGCCGCCGGACGACGTCGCGTTCCGAGACGATTCCCGCGATCGACCCGTCCGGGGCGACGACCACCATCGCGCCGACGTTGTGGTCGGCCAGTCCGGCCAGCAGCGCGGTCACCGTGGTCTCCGGAGTGACCGTTGCGACCGCCGACCCCTTCTTGCGCAGCAGATCCGCAATCCGCATGGCGATCCTTCCCGTCGGTGAGCTGGATCACCACAGGTTAGGGCCCTGCGGCGCCCCGCGAAAGTCCGGCAAACGGGGCGTCTTCGTGGTATTCGAACCGATTCAGCCGAGGCGTTCGGCCAGGCCGTCGAGGGCCAGCCGGATCCCGGTCGCGTAGTCGTCGTCGCCGAGGGCGTCCAGGCGCGCGCGGGCCAGCGCCAGCTGTTCGCGCGCCGCGGGCAGGTCGCCGAGCTTGCGGTAGTCCTCGCCCAGGTTGAGGTGCAGTGACGGGTAGAACCCACGCACCGCCAGGGAGGAGTGGTATTCGCGGGCCCGCGAATCGGTCAGCGAATCCGCCGCCGCCAGGGCCCGCAGGTCCCACTCGAGTTCCTCGGCCGGGTCGTCGCAGACGTCGGCCAGGTGGTGGGCCAGCGCGACGCGGTGCAGCGGGTCGCCGTCGTCGCCGATCGATTCCCACAGCTTCACGAAGGTCGCGTACGCGCCGGCGCGGTCGCCGCCGATGTGCTGCCGCAGACCGGCGTCGATCGCCACCATCACGTCGTCGGTCATGCCACTCCTTCGTCCGCCAGCGCCCGCAGCCGGGCGAGCCCTGGCTCGATCCGCTCGGCCGCGACCGCACCGTAACCGAACACCAGGCCGTGCCGCCGCTCCCCCACGCCGAAGTCCCCCAGCGAGTACAGCCGCACGCCACGACGGCGAGCGGCGCGGACCAGCCGGCCGCAGTCCGCCGGCGCGACCGCGCTGAGGTGCAGGCCCGCCGTCGACGGCAACGGCGTCAAGAAGTCCGCGAAGTCCCGGGCGAGCACCGCGGAGAGGAGCTCGTGCCGGCCGCGGTAGACCTTCCGCATCCGCCGGACGTGCCGGGCGAACCCGCCTTCGGCCATGAACGCCGCCAGCGCCGCCTGCTCGACGTTCGGCGCGTGCCAGTCGGTGAGGTAGCGGGCCTTGACCAAGGCGGGCACCAGCGACGGCGGCGCGATGAGGAAGCCCAGCCGCAGCGCCGGCGAGAGCACCTTCGAGAACGAGCCGACGTACACGACTCGGCCACGGGAATCCAGGCTGTGCAACGGTTCCAGCGGCCGTCCGGTGTAGCGGAACTCGGTGTCGTAGTCGTCCTCGACGAGCACCGCGTCGTTCCGCTCGGCCCAGTCGAGCAGCTCCAAGCGGCGGTCCAGCGACATCGACAGGCCGAGCGGGTACTGGTGCGACGGCGTCACGTACACCAGCCGCGTCCCCGCCGGGATGGCGTCGACGACGATCCCGGACGCGTCCACCGGCACCGGCGCGACCCGCACCCCGCGCGCGCCGAGCACCAGCCGCGGCGGCGGGTACCCCGGGTCCTCGACGGCGGCGAGGTCACCGGTCCGCAGCAGCACCCGCGCGACGAGGTCGGTCGTCTGCTGGGCGCCCGCGGTGACGACGACCTGCGCCGCACCGGCACGGACGTCCCGGGAAACGCCGGCGTGCCGGGCGATTTCGGCGCGCAGCGCGGCGTGGCCCTGCGGGTCGCCGTAGGTCATCAGATCGGCCTGGCCGGCCCGCAGCCGCTGCGTGATCAGCCGCCGCCAGGTGTCGAACGGGAACAGCGAGAGGTCGGGGACGCCGGGTCGGAAGTCGAATTCCGGCGCCGGGGCGAAGGGGGCGGGCGGCGGCGGGACGGCGTCCCACTCCGGCAGCGGCCGCACGCCCGGAACGTCCGGCACGGGCTCGGCGGAAACCGGCGAAGCCGTGACGAACGTGCCCGAGCCGACGCGGGCGGCGAGGAACCCCTCGGCGGTGAGCCGGTCGTAGGCCGCGCTGACCGTCGTCCGGGAGACCGCCAGCCGCTGCGCGAGCTCGCGGGTCGGCGGGAGCGCCTCGCCGGGCCGGATCCGGCCGGCCAGGATCGCCGCGCGCAGCTGCCGGTAGATCGCGTCGCGGTGGCCGCGCGTCCCGGTCAGGTCGATGTGGATCTCCACCCGCGTCAGTCTAGATTGGCCCACGAAGGTTGCGAGGGATTTGGCACTGTTCGTGGTCCGCTTCCGCGCCTAGCGTGACCGGCATGGATCTCCGCGAACTCGACCGCCGCACCCTGCTCATCCTCGACAAGCTCGTCGCCGGCGTGACATCCGCCGACCTCGCCCGCCCCACCCCGTGCGCCGGCTGGACCCTCGCCGACCTGCTCCGCCACCAGGTCAGCGAGAACCACGCCTTCGCGACGGCCGCTCGCGAAGGCTCGGCGCCGGACTGGGACGCCGGTGTCCTCGGCGACGACGCCTACGCCGCGTACCGGGCGTCCGTCGACGACTTCCTCGACGCGTTCACCGATGACGCCGTGCTGGAGCGGCAGCTCACCATCAACCACTTCGGCACGTTCCCCGGCTCGATCGCCGCGCACATGCACCTGGTCGACACGCTCGCGCACGGCTGGGACCTGGCCCGCACGCTGGACCTGCCCTACGAGCCGGACGCCGAAGCCGTGTACATCGCCTCGAAGCTGGCCGAGCGGATCCCGGACGAAGGCCGCGAGAAGAACGGCTCCTTCGCCCACAGCGTCGAGGTTCCCGCGGGTGCGAGCGAGCTCGACCGGTTCCTCGCCCTCCTCGGCCGCGATCCCGCCTGGCGCGTCAGCTGACCTCGCCGACCGGGGCGCTCCACGTGTCGCACGCCTTGGTGGCTTTGCCGTCGTAGCCCGCCTTCGCCCAGGACAGCTGGTGCTCGCGCGAGCCGTGGGTGTCGCTGTTGTTGGCCCGGCCGTAGTCGGCGACCGCGGCGTTCGCCAGCGATCGGCTGATCGAGCCCGGGCCGGCGACGGCCGTCAGGAACAGCGCGCCGAAGCAGTTCGCCTGCAGCTCGATCCGGCGCACGACCTCCTTGTCGGCCGCGCTGTTCTCGTCCGGCGAGGTCATCTTGTCCGCCGCCGCGGAGAGGATGCCGCTCTCGCGCTGCACGTGGTGGCCGTATTCGTGGGCCAGCGTCGCGATGTGCCGGGCCTTGTTGAGCCCCGCGTCCGACAGCATCCAGTCGGTCGGGGCGTAGATCGTCGTGTCGCCGCCGCAGTAGTAGGCGACGGCTTCGTTCTCCGTCGGCGCCTCGCCGCACGAGCTGTGCTCCGGCAGCGTCACCGACACGGTGGCGGTCAACGTCGGCTCGTTCACCTTCTCCAGCGCCGGGCGCCACGACTGCTCCAGGCAGCTCACGAGCGCGCCGTAGTAGGCCTTGAGCTGGTCGGCCGCCCGGCCGAGTTCGGGCAGGCTGCAGGTGGCGGGCCCGGGGCTGATGCCGTCGCCGAGCAGCGGGTTGCGGGCCAGCTCCGGCACGGCCTTCGGGGGCTTTCCGGTGCCGCCGTAGGCCCGGCCGGAATCGGCGCCCTGCGCGGCGAGCGCGCGGCCGTCCACCCGGTGCGGGATGGTGGCGGCGATCAGGGACATGGCCACGACGACGATCAGGACGCCGGTGACCGCACCCCACAGGCGGTTGCGCGGCGGCGCGATCGGGACGGGCGGGGCCGCGGCCCAGCCGGGCGTCCACGGGCTCGGCTCCGGCGTCCACGCGGGTTCCGGTGGCCGGGCCGTCCCCGGCCACGGCGGTTCGGCGTCGTTCACGGTCTCCCCCTGCTGTGTGGCACCAGCATACGGACACCCCCGGAGGCCGGGATCACGAAACGAAAACGCCACCGGGTGGCCGCCGGGCCCCCGACCAGGCGAGACTGTCTGGCATGAGTGTCGAGGATCCTTATCTGTGGCTGGAAGACGTGACCGGTGACGACGCGCTCGGCTGGGTGCGCGCGCGCAACGACGAGACGCTGGCCGAGCTGACCGCCGGCGCGCGGTTCGCCGAACTGCGCGACGAACTGCGCGAGGTGCTCGACGCCGACGACCGGATCCCGTACGTGCGCCGCCGCGGCGAGTTCCTCTACAACTTCTGGCAGGACGCGAGCCACCCGCGCGGCCTGTGGCGGCGGACGACGCTGGAGTCCTACCGGCAGGCCGAGCCCGAGTGGGAGCTGCTGCTCGACGTCGACGCGCTGGCCGAGGCCGAAGGCGAGAACTGGGTCTGGCAGGGCGCCACCGTGCTGCGGCCGGGCTACCGGCGCGGCCTGGTCGAGCTCTCCCGCGGCGGCGCGGACGCCACGGTCGTGCGCGAGTTCGACCTCGACGCGCACGAGTTCGTCGCGGACGGCTTCACGGTCCCGGAGGCGAAGACTCGGATCGGCTGGATCGACCTCGACCGCGTCTACATCGGAACGGATTTCGGCCCGGGTTCGCTGACCAGCTCCGGCTACCCGCGGCTGGCCAAGGAGTGGCGCCGCGGCACGCCGCTCGAAGCGGCCACCACGGTCTTCGAAGGCAAGCCCGACGACGTCTCGATCGGCGCGTCCCACGACCCGACCGAAGGCTTCGAACGCGACTTCGTCAGCCGCGCGATCGACTTCTACCGCTCGGAACTGCACCTCAGAACGCCGGGCGGGCTGGTCAAGATCGACGTCCCGGACGACGCGAGCGCGTCCCTGCACCGCGAGTGGCTGCTGGTGCGGCCGCGGACGGCGTGGACCGTCGGCGGCACGGAACACCCGGCCGGCGCGCTGATCGCCATCATCTTCGACGCCTTCATGGCCGGCGACCGGGACTTCACGACGCTGTTCACGCCCGACGAGCACACCTCGCTGAGCTACTGGGCCTGGACGCGCCACCACCTGCTGCTCGGCACGCTGCGCGACGTCCGCACCGAGCTGCGCACGCTGACCCCGGGCCCGGACGGCTGGCAGGAGGCACCGCTGGCCGGCGGCCCGGAGTTCGGCAGCGCGGACATCTTCGACACCGATCCCGACGTCAGCGACGAGTACCTGATCGACTCCAGCGGCTTCCTCCAGCCGTCGACGTTGAGCTATGGGCACGTCGGAGAAGAGGTCGAAGTCCTGAAGCAGGCTCCGGCGTTCTTCGACGCTTCGGACATGAGCGTCGCGCAGTACTTCGCGACGTCGGAAGACGGCACGAAGATCCCGTACTTCGTCGTCCGGCCGTCCGGCGCCGAAGGCGGCCCGACGCTGCTGACCGGGTACGGCGGCTTCGAGGTCTCGCTGACGCCGTCCTACAGCGGGATGATCGGCCGCGGCTGGCTCGCCCGCGGCGGGACGTACGTCGTGGCGAACATCCGCGGCGGCGGCGAATACGGGCCCGGCTGGCACACCCAGGCCATCAAGGCCGAGCGCCACCGCGTGTACGAGGACTTCGCCGCGGTGGCCGCGGACCTGGTGGAGCGCGGCATCACCACGCCGGCGAAACTCGGCATCCAGGGTGGCAGCAACGGCGGCCTGCTGATGGGCGTCATGCTGACGCGCTACCCGGAGCGGTTCGGCGCGATCGTCAGCCAGGTCCCGCTGCTGGACATGCGCCGCTACCACCTGCTGCTGGCCGGCGCGTCGTGGATGGCCGAGTACGGCGACCCCGACGACGCCGCGGAATGGGACTACATCGCGAAGTACTCGCCGTACCAGAATGTCCACAGTGGACGCGCGTATCCGCCGTCGCTGTTCGTGACCTCGACGCGCGACGACCGCGTGCACCCCGCCCACGCCCGCAAGATGGTGGCGCGGATGCGTGAGCAGGGGCACGACGTCCGGTATCACGAGAACATCGAAGGCGGCCACGGCGCCGCGGCGGACAACGAGCAGCTGGCGTTCAAGTGGGCGCTGGTCTTCGAGTTCCTGTGGGAGCAGCTCACGAAGTGACCCGCGCGAGCACGACGCCGCCGACGATCAGGGCCAGCGCGGCCACCCGGCCGACGCTCAGCGGGTCCTTGGTCACGACGACGCCGAGCACGAAGCACAGGAGCGTCGGCCACGGCTTCGTGAAGTTCTCCGTCGGCTTGACGCTCTGCGACCAGGCGATCTCGACGAACCCGGCGAGGACGAGCGTCACCCAGCCCATCAGATCGCCGCCAGCGCGGCTTCGCGTGAGGCGACGCGCTCGCCTTCGCGCGCGGCCAGGTGCGGGTCGACCAGGGCGTTGGTCAGCTCGGCGTGCACGAACCGGACGTCGTCGACGTCGTAGTGCCCGGCGACGAAGTCCCGCAGGTAGCGCTCGTGGTGGTCGAACGGCGCCCGCGGCGTCCCTTCCGCGTACGTCCCGCCCCGGGCGCCGGCGATGACGAACTTTTTGGGCCGCAGGGACATTCTCGGGAACGTCACCTGGTCGATCCACGCCTTCAGGGCGGCCGGGATCGAGAAGTTGTACATCGGCGCGCCGATCAGCACGACGTCGGCTTCGAGCAGCTCGGCGAGCAGCGGCTCGACGATCGCCCACGCCTGCTTTTGCGAGGGCGTTCCGACGACGCCGGCGTAGTGCGCGGGGTCGGTGATCCCCGCGGCGAGCAGGGCGTCGCAGATTTCGGTCCACGCTTCGCCGATCACCGGGACCGGGTCGGCGGCGAGGTCGCGGTAGGTCCGGGTGCCCGTCCAGGTGGCGGAGTACCGGGCGGAGAGCTCGCGCGAGAACGACGAACGGCGGGCGCTGGAGTCGAGGTGCCGGCGGAGCGGATCACCGCGGCCCTGCGGCAGCTGGCCGGTCTCCTTTAGAAGAGCCCGCGCGGCCGGGCGCGCTTCGGGATGTACCGCGGTCCCGGCTTCGGCTGCTCGCCGCGGATCCGCGCGAGCGCGGCTTCGAACGCGGTGAGCACGTCGGCGACGAAGACGAGCCGGCCGACACCGAGCCGTCGCAAGGCCGCGCCGTGGTCCGCGGCAACCGTGGCCGCGACGCCGAGCAGCAGCACCCGCCACGCGCCGAACACCGCCGCCCGGGCGGGCTTGGCCAGCTCGCGGAAGGCGACCTCGAGCCGGTGGCAGTGGAACGGCACGTGCCGCTCCTCATCGGCGAGGATCCGCGCGGCGACCTGCGTGACCAGCGGATCGCCACCGCCGTCGCGCAGGGCGCGGTAGTACCGCAGGGCGACGACCTCGGCGATGAGCAGCACCATGAGCTCCAGCCGCAGCCCGAGCGCCCGCCGCAGCTTGACGAACACGGTGTCCGACCAGTGTTTCGCGATGGTCGGCACGCCGGCGGCGGCCAGCAGTCCGGCGAGCATCCGGGCGTGGTTCTGCTCCTCGGCGACGAACAGCTTCACGGCGGCGAGGTAGGTGTCGTCCCCGGCGGCTTTCGCGATCAGGTTGGCGCCGTCGCCGGCTTCGCCGACCTGGAACCGCTGGATGCTTTTGGCGACGTCGGGGTGGAGTTTCGCGCCCCGTTCCCAGGGCGGGTCTTCGCGTTGACTACGGCGTTCGGCTTCGGTTTCGAAATCCTGGAGCCAGTGTGCGTACGTCATCGGTCCGATGATGCCGTGCGGCTGTGGATGCGGTGGGCAGCTCCCGTGGAGATCCGGTGAAGATCGGGACGCAAGTCGTCACCTTGTGCCGCCGGCCCCCGGGCGCGCACGCTTGACGGGTGCCGAGGACCCCGCCTCAAGCCAGACACCGGACCATCGTCGTGATCGATGTCGAAGGCTACGGTGCCCACCGGCGCACGAACCGGCATCGGATCGCCATCCGGCAGGGCGTGCACGAGCTCACCGAGGCGGCTTTCGCGGCCGCCGGGATACCGTGGGAGCGCTGCGACTGCCGCGATCTGGGCGACGGCTTGCTCATCCTCGCGCCACCGGAGATCCCGAAGTCGGACATCGTCGACGCGATGCCGGATCAGCTGGCCGCGGCCGTCTCCGCCCACAACGCGTCAGCCGCTCCGGAAGAACAGGTCCGCCTTCGCGCCGCCATCCACGCGGGCGAAGTCACCTACGACGACCACGGCGTGGTCGGAGCGGCGGTCAACTTCACGTTCCGCCTGTGTGATTCACCCGCGCTGAAGTCCGAACTCGCTACCGCACCCGGGGTCCTCGCCGTCATCGTCTCCTCGTGGATCTACGACGAAGTCGTCCGCCACGGGCCGCCCGAGCGGGTCACCCGGTACCGGGAGCGCGCCGTCGCGGTCAAGGAGACGAACACCGTCGGCTGGATCCAGCTGCCGGGCCAGGGCGGCTCTTCGCCCGCCTCGCCCCCGACGAGGGTGGATCAGTTCGAAAGCTGGCAGTACAAGGCCTACGTCAACCACGACCAGCTGTTCGGAACCGACAAGCTGATCGACATCATCGTCAGGTCCACCGGCAACGTGCTCGCCGACCAGGTGACCAGCATCGTGGGGGCCGGCGGGATCGGCAAGACGGCCATCGCCTACGAAGCCGTCCGCGAGTTGCGCCGCCGAGGCCACTTCACGAAGGTCGCCTGGACCTCGGCGGCGAATCCGCAGGCGACCGGCTGTTCGGTGACCACCGAGGGATTCACCACGGTGTACTGGCTCGAACTGCTGCGGGACCTGGCCGCTCAGCTCGATTTCGACCTCGGTCCGAGCCGCACGCTGTGGGAGAGCGAATTCGCCCGTCAGGTGGCGGGCCTCCCCTCCGGCGATCAGCTGCTGGTCGTCGTCGACAACCTGGAGACGCTCCCCGACGCCACGGACGCCGTCGGGCGGCTCCGGCGGATGGGTGTCTTCAAACCGCACGCCCTGCTGGTGACCACTCGGTGGGAACTGCAGTCACATCTGCCCGACATCGCGGAGTTCCGCGTCCGGCCGCTGAGTCCGGAAGACTCCGTCCTGTTCATCAAACACCTGAGCATGGCCGACCCGGACCTGCAGGAAGCCGGCGACCGGGCCCTCGCCCCCATCCTGGACGCGACCGAGGGGAATCCCTTCCTCATCAAGCTCGCGGTCCAGCAGTACCTGTCGAGCCATCGGCCACTCGACCACGTCCTGCGTGACCTCAGGGATCTGCGGGCGGCGTCCGGCGGCGGAGAGGGTCTCGCCGAAACCGCCCGGTCGTACCTGTACACCGCGTCGCTCCAAGAACTCGAACGACGGCGCGGGACCGCCGACGCCGACGCGCTCCTCGCGTCCTTCTGCGTCAAGGGCAGAGGCGACTCGTTCCACTACGACGAACTCGAGCAGATATCGGGCATCCAACCGGCGGCCGGCTTCCTCGCCACCCTCAGCACGGCGTGCCAGTTGTCGATCGTCACTTCGTTCGGCGATGGGTCGATCGACCAGCTCCGACGCCGGTACACCATCCACAGCCTGCTCTACGACTTCACCTGCGGCATGTCGTGAACTCGCTGAAGGAGCGCATCGGAAGCCACGCGGAAGCCTGCACCAAACGAGCGCTGAAGCACTACGGCAACGTCTTGCGGACGGCCTTGGCCGACGGGCAGTTCCCCATGCGAGTCGACTCGCTGGTCGCGGTCCTGCGGACAGCCACCAAAGGCGACTCCGCACGCTACGACGACGAACTCGTGCCGTACGTGGGTGCGCTCGTCGAAATCCTCGCCAATGTCGGCCGGGGAAACCAGCCACACCGCGAAGAAGGCCTGATCGAGCTGTTCGAGACCACCTTGACCCAGCTGCACGCACGCGGAAACCGGACGACCGACATCCGGCTGCTGCTGGCGCGCTACAGCGCGGCGCTGTCGAACGGCGGGCGCCGGCGGCTCGAGATCATCCGCTCCGCCATCAGCGAAAGCCGGGACGCCGACGAAAAACTGCGCGCCGTGCTCGTCCTGGCCAAGTACCACATCGACATCAGTGACTACGACGCGGCATTCCGGTACCTCGACGAGTGCGAGGCGCTGGCCGAAGAGGCCGGCACCGGCCGCTTCGAGATCTACGACGTCCACACCACCCGGGGAATCGCGTTGTTCTACAACAACATCCGGCTGGCCCGCCACAGCCTGGCCCGCGGTGTCTCCTGCGAACTCGCCTCGAGCTCCCCGGCCGTCTGCCGGGCGACCGCGTCCGCGCTGCACTACCTCGGCCGGATCCAGGCGACCCGTGGCGATCACCGCGGCGCGCTGACCCACGTGGTGGCCGCTCAGCACATCAAGGACACGCTGAACCCCGAATCGGGCCAGCTGGGGTTCTTCCACCTGAGGACGGGGGAAATCCTGCTCGCCGCCGGAAACACGAGCGCCGGGAAGGACCACCTGCGCGAGGCCGGCCGCCTCTTCCACGACGTTCATTCGCGGAGCACCGCGGAGGCGCAGCTCAACAGCACTCTCGCGGGTGTCGCCGCGGCCGAAGGAAACACCGCCGCCGCCGAGAAGCTGTTGCACGAAGCTCTCGCTTCGGCCCGGCGCGACAACTACCCCCGCGGAGAGCTGCTCTTCAGCCTGCAGATCTTCCTGCTGCAGCTGCGCCGCGGCACGTTGATCGCCGCCGTCAAGACAGCCACCGGCGTCATCGGGGTCGTCCGGCGCACCGAGCCCGGCGAGTGGCGGTGGATCTTCCGCCGGGTGCGGGTCTCGAGCTTCGCCTTTCTGCTCGCCTTCCTGCGACCGGGGAAAAGGGCAGAGCCACCGTCCCCGCCGCAGTGTCCTTGCCCGATCCACCGGAATGTGCCCCTGGCGGAACTGCTCGACGAGGTCAAGGCAGCTCTACCGCCGACGACGTGACCCGGCGGGCTCCGTCTCCCCCGCCGGCGCGACCTCCGCTCTGGCGAGGGACACGGTGGAGCTCAGGATCAGCTGCAGCCGGACGTGGCGCCGCAGCCTTCGCACGCGTAGCAGGAGCCGGCCGGGCGCATCTTCGTTCCGCACGTCATGCAGAGCGGGGCGTCCGCCGCCTTGCCGAGGCGGAGCTCCATCAGCTCCGTCGTCGTCCGGGCTTCGCGGTGGGGGTGCTCCGGTTCGTCCGCGTGCGGCTCCGGTGAGGCGTCCACTGTGGACTGCAGGGCCTCCAGGTCGACGCCGGGGTTGCCGTACGTCGCCTCGACTTCGGCCGACCGCTCGTCCGCCGAGAGGATGCCCAGCTGGGAGCGCTTCTCGTACGGCAGGTAGTCCAGGGCCAGGCGGCGGAACAGGTAGTCCATCACGCTGGTCGCGATGCGGATGTCCGGGTCGTCCGTCATGCCCGCCGGCTCGAAGCGGAGGTTGCAGAACTTGGAGACGTAGAACTCGAGCGGGATGCCGTGCTGGAGGCCGACCGAGATCGACATCGAGAACGCGTCCATCACGCCGGCCAGCGTCGAGCCCTGCTTGCCGAGCTTGACGAAGATCTCGCCGAGGCCGTCGTCCGGGTACGAGCCCGCCGTCAGGTAGCCCTCCGCGCCGCCGACGGTGAACGACACCGTCTGGCTCGGGCGCTTCTTCGGCAGGCGCTTGCGCACCGGGCGGTACTCGACGACCTTCTCCGGTTCGGCCGCCGCCGATTCCTTCTTCGCCGTCGACAGCGGCTGGCCGACCTTGCAGTTGTCGCGGTAGATGGCGAGGGCCTTCAGGCCGAGCTTCCAGCCCTGGAAGTAGATCTCCTCGACCTCTTCGACCGTCGCCGACTCCGGCATGTTGACCGTCTTGGAGATGGCGCCGGACAGGAACGGCTGCACCGCGGCCATCATCCGGACGTGCCCCATCGGCGCGATCGAGCGCTCGCCGACCGCGCAGTCGAACACCTCGTAGTGCTCGGGCCGCAGCCCCGGCGCGTCGACGACGTGGCCGTTCTGCGCCACGTACTCGACGATCGCCTCGACCTGCTCGGTCAGGTAGCCCAGCGCCTCCAGCGCGCGCGGCACCGTCTGGTTGACGATCTGCATCGAGCCGCCGCCGACGAGCTTCTTGAACTTCACCAGCGAGAAGTCCGGCTCGATCCCGGTGGTGTCGCAGTCCATCATGAAGCCGATGGTGCCGGTGGGGGCGAGCACCGACGCCTGCGCGTTGCGCCAGCCGTGCTTCGCGCCGATTTCGATGCCCTTCTGCCACTCCTCCGTCGCCAGCGCGCGGACCGCGGCGTCGTTGGAGTGGTAGGTGCGGACGAGCTCGTTCGCCGCCGCGTGCTTGCGCATCACGCGCTGGTGCGCTTCGGCGTTGCGCGCGTAGCCCTCGTACGCGCCGACGACCCGGGCCATCTCCGCCGAACGCCGGTAGGACACGCCCGTCATCAGCGACGTGATCGCCGCCGCGAGCGCGCGGCCGCCTTCGGAGTCGTACGCGTGACCCAGCGCCATCAGCAGCGCGCCGAGGTTGGCGTAGCCGATGCCGAGCTGGCGGAACTTCCGCGTGGTGTCGGCGATCGGCTCGGTCGGGAAGTCCGCGAAGCAGATCGAGACGTCCATCGCCGTGATGACGAACTCGACGGCGCGGGCGAACAGCGGCGCGTCGAAGGTGCCCTCGGGGGTGACGAACTTCAGCAGGTTCAGCGACGCCAGGTTGCAGCTGGAGTTGTCGAGGTGCATGTACTCGCTGCACGGGTTCGACGCGGTGATCCGGCCCGACTCCGGGCAGGTGTGCCAGTCGTTGATCGTGCCGTCGTACTGGATGCCGGGGTCGGCGCACTCCCAGGCGGCCTGGGCCATCGTGCGGAACAGCTTCTTCGCGTCGGTGCGGTCGATGACCTCGCCGGTGAGCCGGGCGCGCAGGCCGAATTCGGTGCCGTTCTCGACCGCCTGCATGAACTCGTCGGTCACGCGGACCGAGTTGTTCGCGTTCTGGTACTGGACGGAGGAGATGTCCGCGCCGGAGAGGTCCATGTCGAACCCGGCGTCGCGGAGGACCTTGATCTTCTTCTCTTCGCGCGCCTTGGTCTGGATGAACTCCTCGATGTCCGGGTGGTCGACGTCGAGCACGACCATCTTCGCCGCGCGCCGGGTGGCGCCGCCGGACTTGATGGTGCCCGCGGACGCGTCGGCGCCGCGCATGAACGAGACCGGCCCGGACGCGGTGCCGCCGGAGGTGAGCAGCTCCTTCGAGGAGCGGATGCGGGAGAGGTTCAGCCCGGCGCCGGAGCCGCCCTTGAAGATCAGGCCCTCTTCGCGGTACCAGTTGAGGATCGACTCCATCGTGTCGTCGACCGCGAGGATGAAGCAGGCGCTGACCTGCTGCTTCGACGGCGTGCCGACGTTGAACCAGACCGGGGAGTTGAAGCTGAAGACCTGGTGCAGCAGCATCCAGGTGAGCTCGTGCTCGAAGATCTCGAGGTCCTGCGGCGCGGCGAAGTAGCCGTGGTCGCGCGCGGCCTTGACGTAGGTGTGCACGACCCGGTCGATGAGCTGCTTGAGGCTGCGTTCGCGCTGCGGGCTGCCGACGGCGCCGCGGAAGTACTTGCTGGTGACGATGTTGGTGGCGTTGACCGACCAGAAATCGGGGAACTCCACGCCGCGCTGTTCGAAGTTGACCGAGCCGTCGCGCCAGTTCGTCATGACGACGTCCCGCTGCTCCCAGGTCACCTGGTCGTAGGGGTGCTGGCCCTCGGTGGTGAAGACGCGCTGAACGCTCAGCCCGCCGGCGGTCTTGCCCTTCTTGCCGGCGGCCGCGCGGGCCCCCGTTCCCACGGTTTCCGTCATCGGTTGAACCCTCTCCCGCAGCGGGACGGCTCAGTCGCCGTCTTCACGCTGATCGCTCTCCTCGTGGGCAACAGAACCCGCCATGGCCTCACGGAGGTCGGCGATCTCCTTCTCGAAGTCTTCGACCGAGGAGAAGGACCGGTAGACACTGGCGAACCGGAGGTAGGCGACCCCGTCGAGCTCACGCAGCGGGCCCAGGATGGCCAGGCCGACCTCGTGACTCGGGATCTCCGCCAGCCCGGCGGAGCGGATCGACTCCTCCACGCGCTGCGCGAGCTGCTGCAGCGCGTCGTCGTCGACCGGCCTGCCCTGGCAGGCGCGGCGGACGCCGCTCACCACCTTGTCCCGGCTGAACTGTTCGGTGACGCCGGACCGCTTGACGACGGCGAGCACCATCGTCTCCGACGTCGTGAACCGCCGTCCGCACGACGCGCACGAGCGCCGCCTGCGGATCGCCTGGCCTTCATCCACCTCTCGGGAGTCGACGACCCGAGAGTCCGCATGCCGGCAGAACGGGCACCTCATCCGCCGATCACCTTCCCCTCCTCGCCGGCCGCCCGCGGTCGACGTCCCCGCGGCCACCGCGCACCCCTGCACTTGGTGATCGTTTTGTGGACATCCGGTGGGTAAACGCCGACCAGCTGTGGACAACTGCTGCCCAGTCTACCCCAACCTGTGGACCAACTACAGCGGTGTAACTACTACATATAGCGGGCGAGCGTAGAACTCGGCGGGGGCGTGCGCAAGCGACGCGGCCGGGTTCCACCTCGGCCGGGTGAGACCGGCGCGGCGCGTCCGGCGGGGCCGGAACGGCGGTGGCGAGGGGGTCGCGGGGTGCTCGCCCTGGTCGGGGCGGGGTTGGTCTGTTCGGGTGGCACGGCGGGACGCTTCAGGCGGCCTTCGGATCGGGCGGGCGGGTGGTTTCGGCGGGCGGAGGTTTCACCGGGCCGGGTGATTTCGCGGCGGCCGTCCGCGGCGCTCGGCACCAAGGCCGGAACGACATGCGCAAGGCACGCTTGCCCGGGGTGCGGCCCGGACTCCGGGACAACACCGGCCATCACCGCAGCAGTGCAGCGCAAGGCCTGCTTACTTGGGCGCTGCCCGCGCTTCGAGCCGACACCGGCCATCACCGCAGCGGTGCAGCCGACCGGCACCGGAGCCGTCACCGCCACCCCGCGGTGCACCACTCATCCCCGCGGGGACTTACGGCGCCGGGACGTCGGCAACCGGGACCGTGAGCGGCAGACCGGGCACCAGCACGGCCTGATCCAGGCGGTTCAGCTCCTTGATCCGGGCGACCACCGCGCCCGGCTCGCTCTCCGGGGCGAATCGCGCGGCCAGCGACGCGAGCGTGTCGCCCTGCTCGACCGACACCGTCGCGGTCCGCTCGGGCACCGGGGCACCCGGCGCGCCGCCGCCGAAGAGCCCCAGCCCGGTGACCACCAGGCAGCTCGCGACGGCGAGCGCGGCGAGCCACGGCCAGCGCACCGGCACCCGCCGCGGCGCCGCGCAGGGGGCGCCGGCCGGGCGGCGGCCCGCCACGACCCGCGCGCGCGTCGGCGGGCGGTGCACCTCGCCGCGGCGACCGCGCAGGACGCGCACGGGACGGAGGGGCGCCGGGACCGGGGTCGCCGGGCGAACGTGTCCGCGTTCGGCCAGAATGGACATCCGAACCTCCTCGAAACCCTGTGTCCGCCCGTTTCCCGGACCGGAGGCCCGTGGATCAAGGTCGAACAGGCGTTCTATCGAACGCCCGTGCGAAGGTCTACCACCTGCCACCGACAAAATCGAGCGGACACGGCGTGTCGATCGAACAGATGTTTGAAATCGTCGTGCCCGGGGGCTAACGTCGGTGACCAGGGCATCTGCCGGGCAGATGCCGCCCGGCGAGGCTGCCCGCACCCCCGCGGGCGGTGGCCGGCGCGAAGATACGTGCAGCGAACGTCTGGGAGGCGACGCAGTGGCGAAGGAGAACAAGGCGGGCAGGACCAGTGGGTCCCCCGGCGGCTCGGGCAAGGTGCACGCCATGCCCGAGGTGTACGACGTGGACGAGACCCTCACCGTCCGCCAGCAGCAGGTGCTCGACGTGATCCGCTCGTGGGTGAGCCGGTTCGGCTACCCGCCGAGCGTCCGCGAAATCGGCGAGGCGGTCGGGCTGACCTCGACGTCGTCGGTCTCGCACCAGCTGCGCGCCCTGCAGCGCAAGGGTTACCTCCGCCGGGACGCGAACCGCCCGCGCGCGGTCGGCGTCCTCTCGGCGACCGACGACAACCCCATGGGCATCGAGATGGACCAGCAGCCGGTCATGCCGAAGGCGGCGTACGTGCCGCTGGTCGGCCGGATCGCCGCCGGTGGCCCGGTGCTGGCCGAGCAGGCCATCGAGGACGTCTTCCCGCTGCCGCGGGAGATCGTCGGCGAGGGCGAGCTGTTCCTGCTGAAGGTCACCGGCGACTCGATGATCGACGCGGCCATCACCGACGGCGACTGGGTCGTGGTCCGCCAGCAGCCGGACGCGGACAACGGCGAGATCGTCGCGGCGATGATCGACGGCGAAGCCACGGTCAAGACGTTCAAGCGCAAGGGCGGCCACATCTGGCTGATGCCGCACAACGAGGCGTACGAGCCGATCCCCGGTGACGACGCCACGGTGCTCGGCAAGGTCGTCGCGGTCCTGCGACGCCTCTAGGGAGCGCCCGGGCTTTCGCACGGCCCGGGAGATTCACCGGATCGGATGATCTTCGGCCGTGGGGAGCCGAAGGTCAGCGGCGGGTTCGGCGGCGCAGCCTGCTGAAGCCGAACCAGCCCAAGCCGACCACCGCGACCGTGATCCCGGCGGCAGGCAGGATGGGAAGCCCGGACCCGTCCTCCGCCGAGCCGGCTGACGCGCCGGTGGCGGTCGAGGTCGTCCCCTTCGCCGGTGCGCCGGACTGCGCGGCCGATGCCGCCGCGCCCCGCACCGCGCGGAGGGGCTGGCCCACGCCTTCGCTGCCGGAGAGCAACGTCCCGTCGGGGTCGAACGCGATCGCCTCGCCCTGCTTCTCCCCCGGCAACGGGATCCGCACCGGAGTGCGCTGCAGCGCCGCCGGGACGTCGCCGTCCGGCGCCGCGTACAGGTACGCGTCCGTGTAGGTCCGCAACGCGATGACGCTGCCGTCGGCCGTCGAAGCGCCGCCCGTCACCAGGACCGAGCCGATCGAGCCCACCGGGCCGCCCTGGGTGTCCGTCGTGGCGATCTTCACCGTGCCGACCTTCTCCAGGTTGGTCGGGCCCGGGCTCGCCAGCGGCCCCGAAGGCCGGTACACGCCGGCTTCGCCGAGGATGTCCTTGGTGATCAGGTACGGCGTGCCCGCCTTGTCCATGATCAGCGCTTCGGTGTCGTGCTGGCCGTCCGGGTAGGTGAGCCGGTGCAGCGTGACCTTGCCCTCGGGACTCATCTCCAGCAGCGCGACCGTCAGCCGGCCCATCTTGTTGTCGCCCGTGTCCGACAGCCACAGCCGGCCGTCCGGCGTGCGGGCCAGGTCTTCGACGTCGAAGGGGTCGGTCTTGTCCGTGAGGACCTTCTGGACCTTGCAGTCCCGGCCCAGCACGAACACCTGGACCTTGCTGCCGCCGTCGTTGATCGCGTACAGCTTCGCACCGTCGGAGACCAGGCCGGACAGCTCGTCGATCCGGGGGTCCTTCACCGTGCACAACGGTTCCGGAGCCGCCGGGGCCGCCGAAGCGGGCACCGACCCGCTGAACACGGCCAAGAAGACCAACGCGACGACCCAGCGCACCCAGCCACCTCCGTAGTGTGCGGCTCTTCGTGCCGCACACTACGGAGACGTGTCAGGCCCTGGTCGAGTTGGTCTCGTACTCGCGCAAAGCCGCCGCGAGGTCCGGGCGGACCCGCACCAGCAGGCGCGTGCCGTCCTCGGCGTGCTCCTCTTCGAGGACCTCGCCGTCCGCGTGCGCCCGCGCGACCAGCTCGCCGCGCGAGTAGGGCACCAGGACGTCGACCGTGACCTCCGGCCGCGGCAGGCGGTCGGCGATCACCTCGACGAGCTCCGCGATGCCCGCCCCGGTCCGGGCCGAGACCTGCACCGATCCCGCCAGTGCGTGCCGCAGCCGGGCCAGGCTGACCTCGTCGGACGCGTCGGTCTTGTTGATCACCAGCAGCTCCGGCGGGAGCGGCTCCTTGCGCTTGCGCGTGATCTCGCCGAGCACCTCGCGCACCGCGCTGACCTGCTCTTCGGGTGCCGGGTCGGACCCGTCGACCACGTGCACGAGCAGGTCCGCGTCGGCGGCTTCCTCCAGCGTCGAGCGGAACGCGTCCACCAGCTGGTGCGGCAGGTGCCGCACGAACCCGACGGTGTCGGTCAGCGTGTAGCCGCGGCCGTCCGGGGTCTGCGCGCGCCGCGTGGTCGGGTCGAGGGTGGCGAACAGCGCGTCCTCCACCAGCACCCCGGCCCCGGTCAGCGCGTTGAGCAGGCTCGACTTGCCGGCGTTGGTGTAGCCGACGATCGCCACGCTGGGCACCTCGTTGGCCAGCCGCCGCCCGCGCTTGGTTTCGCGGATGGTGTCCATGGCCGCGATCTCCCGGCGCAGCTTCGCCACGCGCTTGTTGATCCGCCGCCGGTCGGTCTCGAGCTTGGTCTCACCCGGACCGCGCAGGCCCACGCCGCCGTTCGCGCCACCGGCGCGGCCACCGGCCTGCCGGGACAGCGACGCACCCCACCCGCGCAGCCGCGGGATCAGGTACTGCAGCTGGGCCAGCTCGACCTGCGCCTTGCCTTCCTTCGACCGGGCGTGCTGGGCGAAGATGTCGAGGATCAGGGCGGTCCGGTCGATCACCTTGACCTTGACCTTCTCCTCGAGCTGGCGCAGCTGGCCCGGCGAAAGCTCGCCGTCGCAGATCACGGTGTCGGCGCCGGTGGAACCGACGATGTCCCGCAGCTCCCGCACCTTGCCCGAGCCGATGTAGGTGGCCGGGTCCGGCTTGGTCCGCCGCTGGATGAGGCCTTCGAGGACCTCCGAGCCCGCCGTCTCGGCCAGGCGCGCCAGCTCGGCCAGCGACGCCTCGGACTGCAGGGCCGTGCCCTCGGTCCACACGCCGACCAGCACGACGCGCTCGAGCCGCAGTTGCCGGTACTCGACCTCGGTGACGTCGTCCAGCTCCGTGGACAGTCCCCTGACCCGGCGCAGCGACGCCCGGTCCTCGAGCTCCATTTCGCCTGTCGACGGGTCGCCGTCGTACAGGTCGTCGTCGTGGTCTTCGGTGTGTGTCAGTTCTGTCATCGTGCCTCCATGTTCCCACGATTCGCCGCGGGAACCGAACTTTTACGTGCTGGGATAGGTGGCGAGGTAGATCGCGGTGCGCTCGGCACCGGGACGGCGTGGGCGCGACTGGAACTCCTCGAGCAGGGCGTTGAGCCGCGTTTCCAGCTCCGCCCGCTCCTCGGGGGCCACCTGGACGACCAGGCGCGACTGGTGCACGCCCTCGAATCCGGTCTCGGCGATCTCGGCCAGATAGGCCTCGAGAACCGCCTGTTCCACGTCCTTGTCACCGCATGAGTCGAGTGTCCACGAAAGCCCCGTCGAAAGATACGGAATTTCCTTGGCGCCCCGGGCCCCGCGGCGCGGCGGCTGCGCGGCGAGGAAGCCGGTCTCGACGAGTCTGCGCACGTGGTGCAGCGTCGTCGCGGGATCCCGGCCCAGCCTTTCGGCGAGCTCCTTGTTCGTCAGCGCCTCCGAGAAGGTCAACCGGATGATGCGCAGCCGTATTCCGGAGGCCAGCGCGGCGGCCTCGGCTTCGGTCGCGGCACGTCGTTTCGCAGGGAGCACGGCGCACAGCTTAGAGCGAACAGTGATTGACACTTTCCAATCACTCCCGGCACACTCGGGACCATGCACAGGGGGTCACTCTTCCGGCACGCCGACTTCAGACGGCTCTGGGCCGGCGACACGGCCAGCCAGTTCGGCGTCTTCGTCGGCACCACCGCCGTTCCGCTGCTCGCGGCCGTCACGCTGGCCGCGACACCGTTCGAAATGGGCCTGCTGACCGCGGCCGAGACGATCGCCTTCCTGCTGATCGGGCTGCCCGCCGGGGTGTGGGTGGACCGGCTGCGCCGCCGCCGCGTGATGCTCACCGCCGACTTCACCCGCTTCGCCCTGCTGCTGAGCGTGCCGGTCAGCTGGTGGGCGGGGGTGCTGACGCTCGCCCAGCTGCTGGTCGTCGCGCTGTTCGTGGGCATCGCCACCGTCTTCTTCGACATCGCGTACCAGTCCTACCTGCCTTCCCTCGTCGGGCGGGAGCACCTCCTGGAAGGCAACGCGAAGCTGCAGGCCGTCCAGTCGACCGCGCAGATCGCCGGGCCGAGCGCGGCCGGCGTGCTGGTCCAGCTGGTGACCGCGGCGAACACCGTGCTGGTCACCAGCGCCGGCTTCCTCACGTCGGCCCTGTGCCTGCTGCGCATCCGGACGGTCGAACCCGAACCGGAGCGCGGCGGCCACGCCCGCCTGGCGCCGCAGATCGCCGAAGGACTGCGGTTCGTCTTCTCCGACAAGCCGTTGCGCGCCATCGTGGGGACGACGGCGACGGCGAACTGCTTCGGCGGCGCGTTCACCGCCGTGCAGGTGCTGTTCCTGACGCGGACGGTCGGGCTGCCGCCGGCCGCGGTCGGCGTGCTGCTGGCGGTCGGCGGTGCGGGCGGCATCCTCGGCGCGCTCTGCTCGGGCGCGCTCACCCGGCGGATCGGTCAGGCCCGGGCCATCTGGCTGGTCCCGCTCTGCACGATGCCCGGGCACCTGCTGATCCCGCTCGCCGCGCCGGACTGGCGGCTCGGGCTCGCCGCGTTCGGCGCGGTCGCCGGCGGGTTCGGGATCATCGTCTACAACGTCGCCCAGGTCACCTACCGGCAGGCGATCTGCCCGGAGCGGCTGCTCGGCCGGATGAACGCCAGCGTGCGGTTCGTCGTCTGGGGCACGATCCCGCTCGGCGGGCTGCTGGGCGGCGCGCTCGGCGAAGGGCTGGGGCTGCGCGGCGCGATGTGGGTGGCGGTGGCCGGCGAGGTCGCCGCGGTGCTGTGGGTGGTTTGCTCGCCCCTGCGGCACCTGCGCGACCTGCCGACCGAGGCGAAAAGCGGTTCCGGCGCCGCCTAGAGTTGGGTGATGAGTACCCCATACGAGCGCCCGAGAGTCCCGGACAAGGTCGGTGTCGACGGTCTGGAGGCCAAGTGGGTACCCGTATGGGAATCCTCCGGTGCCTACCGCTTCGACCGCACGAAGACCCGGGACGAGGTCTATTCGATCGACACTCCCCCGCCGACGGTCAGCGGGTCGCTGCACATCGGGCACGTGTTCTCCTTCACCCACACCGACGTGCTCGCGCGGTTCAAGCGGATGCGCGGGCTCGAGGTGTTCTACCCGATGGGCTGGGACGACAACGGCCTGCCGACCGAACGCCGGGTGCAGAACCACTTCGGCGTCCGCTGTGAGCCTTCGCTGCCCTACGACCCGGACTTCCGGCCGCCGGAGAAGCCGGGCAAGGACGTCGTGGCGATCTCGCGGCGCAACTTCGTCGAGCTGTGCGAATCCCTGACCGAGACCGACGAGCAGGCCTTCGAGCGGCTGTGGCGGCAGCTCGGGCTCTCGGTCGACTGGACGATGACCTACCAGACGATCGGGCACGACTCGCGGCTGATCTCGCAGCGCGCGTTCCTGCGCAACCTCGAGCGCGGCGAGGCTTACCAGGCCGAAGCGCCGACGCTCTGGGACGTGTCGTTCCGCACCGCCGTCGCCCAGGCCGAGCTGGAGGACCGCGAACGCCCAGGCGCCTTCCACGACCTCGCGTTCACCGGGCCGGACGGTGCCGACGTCGTGATCGCGACGACCCGGCCGGAGCTGCTGCCCGCGTGCGTCGCCCTGGTGGCGCACCCTGATGACGAGCGGTTCAAGCCGCTCTTCGGAAAAACCGTGCGGACGCCGGTGTTCGGCGTCGAGGTGCCCGTGGTGGCGCACCACCTCGCGGATCCGGAGAAGGGCCGCGGGATCGCGATGGTGTGCACCTTCGGCGACACCACCGACGTCACGTGGTGGCGGGAGCTGCGCCTGGCGACGCGGGTGGTGCTGGGCCGGGACGGCCGGTTCTTGCCCGACGCGCCGTCCGGGGTGCCCGCGGAGGCGTACGCGCCGCTCGTGGGCAAGACCGTCCACACGGGACGCGAGATCATGGTGCGGCTGCTGCGCGACGCGGGCGCCCTGCGCGGCGAGCCGCGGCCGATCACGCACTCGGTGAAGTTCTACGAGAAGGGCGACAAGCCCCTGGAGATCGTCGCCAGCCGGCAGTGGTACCTGCGCAACGGCGGCAACGACGAGGCGTTCCGGAAGAAGATGCTCGCCCGCGGCGAAGAGCTGAATTGGGTGCCGAAACACATGCGCGTCCGGTACTCGTCGTGGGTGGAGAACCTCGCCGGCGACTGGCTGATCAGCCGGCAGCGGTTCTTCGGCGTGCCGATCCCGCTGTGGTACCGGCTCGATTCCGCCGGCGAGCCGGACTACGACGCCCGGCTGCTGCCGGACACCCTGCCGGTCGACCCGAGCAGCGACGTCCCGCCGGGGTTCACCGAGGAGCAGCGCGGCGTGCCGGGCGGGTTCGCCGCCGATCCCGACGTGATGGACACCTGGGCGACGTCGTCGCTGACGCCGCAGATCGTCGGCCGGTGGAGCATCGACGACGACCTGTTCTCGCGCGTGTTCCCGATGGATCTGCGGCCGCAGGCGCACGAGATCATCCGCACCTGGCTGTTCTCGACGGCGGTGCGCGCGGAGCTGGAGCACGGCGTGCTGCCGTGGCGGGAGGCGTCGATCGCGGGCTGGGTGCTCGACCCGGACCGCAAGAAGATGTCGAAGTCCAAGGGCAACGTGACGACCCCGGTGGACCTGCTGGAGCGGTTCGGCTCGGACGCGGTCCGCTACTGGGCGGCGAGCGCGCGCCCGGGCGTCGACACGGCGGTGGACGAAGGCCAGATGAAGGTCGGGCGACGGCTGGCGACGAAGCTGCTCAACGCGAGCCGGTTCGTGCTCGGCCTGGGCGTGCCGATGCCCGGCGCGGCCGCCACCGAGCCGCTGGACCGGGCGCTGCTGGCGTCGCTGGCCGTCGTCACCGGGCAGGCGACGGCGGCGTTGGAGGCGTCGGACTACGCGCGGGCGCTGCAGGTGACCGAGACGTTCTTCTGGACGTTCTGCGACGACTACGTCGAGCTGGTGAAGGGCCGCGCGTACGGGGACCGCGGTCCCGACGCGGCCCAGTCCGCGCGGGCGGCGCTCGTGACGGCGCTCTCGGCCCTGCTGCGGCTGTTCGCGCCGTTCCTGCCGTTCGCGACCGAGGAGGTCTGGTCGTGGTGGCGTTCCGGGTCCGTGCATCTGGCCGCGTGGCCTTCGGTGGCGGAGTCCGACGGTGACCCGGAGCTGCTTTCGCTGGCCGGCCACGTGATCGCGGCGGTGCGCCGGGCGAAGACCGACGCGAAGGTGTCGATGCGATCCGCCGTCGAGACGCTCACCGTGACCGGACCGGCCGAGGTGCTGGAGCGGTTCACGGCCATCGAGCCGGACATCCGCACCGCGGGCGCGATCTCGTCAGTGGAGACCCGGGAAGGCGACTTCGCGGTCGAGGCCGAGGTCTGACGCCGGTGGGTCGCCGTCACGAACCGGCGGCGACCCACCAGGCTTCGTCGAGCTCGCCGCGCGCCACGATCTCGGCGGGCCCGGACAGCGTCGACGCGCCGCGGGACACCGTCACCTCGACGCGGCCACCCGGGATGTCCACTGTGGACGCGCCGGTGTCGGTGCCCGCCAGGTGGAACGCGGCCGCCACCGCGGCGACCGTGCCCGTGCCGCACGCCCGCGTCTCGCCCACCCCGCGCTCGTGCACGCGCATCCGCAGCGCGCCTTCGCCGAGGCAGTTGATGAACTCGAGGTTCACGCCGTGGGGGAACAGGTCGTGGTCGAAGTCGGGTTGTTCACGCAGGTCGAGCCCGGCCACGTCGTCGTCGAGCAGCGACACCAGGTGCGGGTTGCCGACGTCGACCGCCACGCCGGAGAACGGGCGGCCGGCCACCACCGTGACCGACGTGCCGGTGATCGTCGCCGGTCCCATGTGGACGGTCACCGAGCGGTCCGGGTGCACCACGACCGGGCGATCGCCCGCGCGGGTGCCGACGACGAACTCGCCCTCGGCGGCCAGGCCCGTTTCGACCAGGTAGCGGGCGAACACGCGCACACCGTTGCCGCACATCTCCGCGATCGACCCGTCGGCGTTGCGGTAGTCCATGAACCACTCGCCCGCGGACGGCTCGCCGAGCTCGGCGGCGCGCACGACGCGCAGCACGCCGTCGGCCCCGAGGCCGCGCCGTCGGTCGCACAACGCGGCGACCCTGGCCTCGGTCAGCTCGAGGCGGCCCGCCGGGTCGGGGAGCAGCACGAAGTCGTTCTGTGTGCCGTGCCCCTTGAGGAACTCGATACCGCCCATAGGGGCAAGATTACCGGGCCAGGGTATCCAGGACGCGCGCGGCCAGCCCGGGATCGGCGCCGTCGAACCAGTGGATCCGCTGGTCGCGCCGGAACCAGGACCGTTGCTTGCGGACGAAGCGCCGGGTGGCCTGCGCCGTCGCCGCGGCGGCCGCGGCGAAGTCGCCGTCGCCGTCCAGTTCGGCGAGCACCTGCTGGTACCCGAGCGCCCGCGATGCCGTCTTCCCCTCGCGCAGGCCCCGCTTCTCGAGCTCGCGCACTTCGTCGACCAGCCCGGCCTCGAACATCCGCCCGACGCGCTCGTTCACGCGCTCGTCGAGCTCCTCGGGCGCCCGGTCGACGCCGATGACGACCGTGCCGTAGCGGGCGGGTCCCGGTTCCGGCAGGTTCGCCGAGAACGGTTCGCCGGTGATCTCGATGACCTCGAGGGCGCGCACGATCCGGCGCGTGTTGGTCGGCAGGATCTTGGCGGCGGCGACCGGATCACGTTCACCCAGCCGGGTGTACAACGCGGGGGTGCCGAGCTGCTCGGCTTCCGCGTCGAGCCGGGCCCGGACGGCCGGGTCGGTGCCCGGGAAGCGCAGGTCGTCCAGCACGGCCTGGACGTAGAGGCCGGACCCGCCGGCCAGCACCGGGACCCGGCCGTCGGCCAGCAGCCGCTCGATCTCGGCCCGCGCGTGCCGCTGGTAGGCCGCGACGGACGCCGTTTCGGTCACGTCCAGGACGTCGAGCAGGTGGTGCGGGACGCCGCGGCGCTCGGCCTCGGTGGCCTTGGCGGTGCCGATGTCCATGCCCCGGTAGAGCTGCATCGCGTCGGCGTTGACGACCTCGCCGCCGAGCGCGCAGGCCAGGTCCACGGCCAGCGCGGTCTTGCCGGTGGCCGTCGGCCCGACCACCGCGACCGGGACGGCGGGGCTGTTCACGGCGGCTGACGATACCTGCGGGCCGACACGGAGCGTCCACCGGAAGTAGGATCACGAGCTTCGAGTGGCCCATCCAGTACCACGGTGCGCGCTGAGCTGCTTGAATGCCGCTTGGGGCCGTAGCATCCGAGCACGGCCCGTGACGACCGCATTACCCGGCCCCGCCCGAACGGCGGGGCGCCCGCGCGAGCGGGCGTACAGGCGATAAGGAGCCTGCGATGGCCCAGGAGAACACTTCCACCGGTACCCCGGCCCCGCACCCGGTGCCGCACGCGCTGCACGCCGGGCACGCCGCCCCGCCCGTGCCGCCCGCCGAACCCACCCCGGCCATCTGGGGCCGGATCGACGACGAGGGCACCGTCTACGTCCTCACCGCCGAGGGCGAGCGCGCCGTCGGCGTCTGGCAGGCGGGCACTCCCGACGAGGGCCTGGTGCACTACGCACGCCGCTTCGACGACCTGCGCACCGAGGTCGAGCTGCTGGAGACCCGGCTGATCTCCGGGGCCGGCGACCCGAAGCACGCGCTGTCGAGCGCCACCCAGATCCGCGACGGGCTGGCCGAGGCCGCCGTGGTCGGTGACCTGGCCGCGCTCGCCGCCCGGCTGGAGTACGTCATCGGGCACGCCGAGAAGGCGCTGGCCAGCGCGAAGGCGGAGCGCGAGGAGGCCCGCGCCGCGGCGGTCGCCCGCAAGCAGGAGCTGGCCGAGGAGGCCGAGAAGATCGCGGCCGAGTCCACCCAGTGGAAGGCGGCGGGCGACCGGCTGCGCGCGATCCTGGACGAGTGGAAGACGGTCAAGGGCGTCGACCGCAAGACCGACGACGAGCTGTGGAAGCGGTTCTCCAAGGCCCGCGAGGCGTTCAACCGCCGCCGCGGATCGCACTTCGCCGAGCTGGACAAGCAGCGCGCGTCGGCCAAGCAGCGCAAGGAAGAGCTGATCGCCGAAGCCGAGGCCATCAGCGAGTCCGAGGACTGGGGCGACACGGCGGGTCGGTACAAGGACCTGATGACCGAGTGGAAGGCGGCCGGCCGGGCGCCGAAGGACAGCGACGAGGCGCTGTGGCAGCGCTTCCGCGCGGCGCAGGACAAGTTCTTCGCCCGCCGGTCGGCGGTGTTCTCCGAGCGCGACGCGGAGTTCACCCAGAACGCGGCGCGCAAGGAAGAGCTCCTGATCGAGGCCGAGAAGATCGACGCGGCGGCCAACCTGGAGGCGGCGAAGAGCGCATTGCGGCGCATCCAGGAGCAGTGGGACGAGATCGGCAAGGTCCCCCGCGAGCGCATCCGCGAGCTGGACGGCCGGCTGAAGGCGGTCCAGGACGCGGTCAAGTCGGCCGAGGACAACCGCTGGCGCAAGACGGACCCGGAGGCCCAGGCCCGGGCGGCGCAGTTCCGCGAGCGGGTGGAGCAGTACGAGACCCAGGCGGCCAAGGCCCGAGCGGCGGGCGATGAGCGGCGGGCGAAGAAGGCGGACGAGCAGGCGGCCCAGTGGCGCGAGTGGCTGCAGGCCGCCGAGGCGGCTGTTGCGGACCGGTGAGGTTTGTTGGCCGGGTTTGCGGCCGCTGAAGGTCGCCAGCCGCGGAGGCGGCGGTCGCGAACCGGTGAGGTTCGCCGTCCGCTGAGTCCGGTTCTCGCGGAGGCCCTTCTTGTCGGCTGTTGTGGCTGGTGAGAAGGGCTTTTGTGGTTTGTCCACAGGGCGGTCGTGATGTGGGCAAGGCGGCCGCTCAGGCGCGTTTTCGAGCGGTTCTGACGGTGGCCGCCGATACGCTGGAAGCGGGGGCAGCCCCCAGGGAGGGCGGGCCGTGCCGCCGGGCCGTGCCGCCGGGCCGTGCCGAACTAAGCCGCCCCTCGCCAAAGCAAGCCGCGCCAAGCCAGATCGGGCCGAGCCACGCCAAGCTCGGCCGCGCCAAGCCGGACCTCGCCAGGCCGAGCCAAGCCGGACCTAGCCAAGCCAGGCCGGGCCGCCGACGCCTGTGGGTGGCGACGTTGCGCAAGCGGGCCCACCCGAAGGGGTTCGGTCATCGCCCCGACCGGGGGTTACCGCGCGCTTTCCGCTCCGCGCGGTGCTGCACTTCGATCATGACCAGGACATCCCACAGCACCGGCCGGATCATCTCCGCGCTGGTGATCAGCGTCGCCATCGGGGGGCTTGCCCCCGCGCTCGTCTCCCCCGCCGGGGCCGCTTCGCTCTCCTCCTCCGTCGAAGCCGGCAAGGGGAAGGTGAAGGTCGAGGGGAAGCTCGGCAAGGACCACGTCAAGGTCAACGAGAAGGTCGACCTCAAGGGCAACCTGCAGGTGCTCGACGCGGCCCGCTCCGAGCAGACCGTCGAAACCGTCATCGTGCAGCAGCTGCAGGCCGGCGCTTGGGTGAACATCGCCGACACCACCTGCCGGCCCAATGGCGGCTTTTCCTTCAGCCTCAGCTTCAACCTGAGCGCCACCGTCTCGCTGCGGCTCTACCACCCCGAGACGGCCCTCTACGCCGCCGCGTACTCGGCGAGCACCCTCACCCTGCGAGTCGGCTGATCCCGGTCCCCGCCGGTCCTCAAGATCGTGAGAACGCCGTGCGCATCCACTGGACCGCGAGGCAGATCATCGCGATCCAGGCGATCACCATGCCGAAACCCGGGCCGCCGCCCGCGGCGCCCGAGGCGTGGGATGACTGCTGGGACCAGATCGCCAGCAGCCCGTCCACCGAGGCGAACCAGCCGCCCGCCGCGCAGACCCAGGCCAGCCACCAGCGCCGCGTCACCAGGGCCAGTGCCGAGGCCAGGATTCCGACACCGGTCGACGTCGCCGCGAACAGCTGGGGGATGCCGCCGCCCTCGCCGGCCAGGACCTGCCAGCCCGCGTGGTCGCCCACCCACGGAAGAATCAGGCAGATCAGCAGCACGAACGCGAACACCGCGATGGTGAACCCGCGGCGGCCCAGCTCCACCGTGCGGGACGCGCGCTTGCCCGCTTCGTCGATCTCGGCCGCCAGCTCGGCCAGCTCGCCGTTGCCACGCGACTCGGTCACAGCGCACACCCACTCACCGGTTCGGGCTGGGCGGCCGGGGCACCGAAGCCCGGCAGGCCCAGCGTGACGCCGCTCGTCTTCGGCCGGAGCCCGGCCTCCGCGTTGTCGCCGGCGCGCGTCCGCCGGTGGGACAGCAGGTCGCCGTCGGCCACCAGGTGGTGCGGTGCGCCGTAGGTGACGACCGTCTCGACGACGTCGCCGGGGCGGACCGCGCGGTCGACGTGGGCGCCGGCCGGCGTGAAGTGCACCAGGCGCCCGTCGCGGGCGCGGCCGCTCATCCGATGCGTCTCGGCGTCCTTGCGGCCCTCGCCCGCGGCGACGAGCAGCTCGACGCGACGGCCGACGATCTTCTTGTTCTCTTCCCAGGAAATCGCGTTCTGCAGCTCGACCAGGCGCTCGTAGCGCTCCTGCACGACCTCCTTGGGCAGCTGGCCGTCCATCGTCGCGGCCGGCGTGCCCGGGCGCTTCGAGTACTGGAAGGTGAACGCGCTGGAGAAGCGGGCCTGGGCGACGACGTCCAGGGTCGCCTGGAAGTCCTCCTCGGTCTCGCCCGGGAAGCCGACGATGATGTCGGTGGTGATCGCCGCGTCCGGCATGGCCGCGCGGACCTCGTCGAGGATGTTCAGGAAGCGCGCCGAGCGGTAGGACCGCTTCATTTCGCGCAGCACCCGGTCGGACCCGGACTGCAGCGGCATGTGCAGCTGGTGGCAGACGTTCGGCGTCGCGGCCATGGCGTCGATGACGTCGGAGGTGAAGGCGGCGGGGTGCGGCGAGGTGAACCGGACGCGCTCGAGGCCGTCGACGGTGCCGCACGCGCGCAGCAGCTTGCCGAACGCCAGCCGGTCGCCGAATTCGACGCCGTAGGAGTTGACGTTCTGGCCGAGCAGGGTGACCTCGAGCACGCCCTCGGCGACCAGCGCTTCGACCTCGGCGAGGATTTCGCCGGGCCGCCGGTCGCGTTCCTTGCCGCGCAGGGCGGGCACGATGCAGAAGGTGCAGGTGTTGTTGCAGCCGACCGAAACGGACACCCAGCTCGCGTAGGACGACTCGCGGCGCGCGGGCAGCGTCGAGGGGAAGGTCTCGAGCGATTCGAGGATCTCGACCTCGGCCTCGGCGTTGTGCCGGGCGCGCTCGAGCAGCGTGGGCAGCGCCCCGATGTTGTGGGTGCCGAACACGACGTCGACCCACGGCGCCCGCTTGACGATCTCCCCGCGGTCCTTCTGCGCGAGACACCCGCCGACGGCGATCTGCAGGTCGGGGTTCGCGACCTTGTCGGGGCGCAGGTGCCCGAGGGTGCCGTACAGCTTGTTGTCCGCGTTCTCCCGGACGGCGCAGGTGTTGAACACGATGAGGTCGGGCTTGGCCCCGGCGGTGGCCGGAACGTAGCCGGCGTCCTCGAGCTGCCCGGCGAGCCGCTCGGAGTCGTGCACGTTCATCTGGCAGCCGAAGGTGCGGATCTGGTACGCCCTGGGTGCCTGGTTCTCGGTCATCGGCTTCCAGGGTAGACCGGCTGCCGCCTGCGGTTCCGCGGTGCCCTCACGCCGAGGATCGAGAGCGTAGCTGCCCACCCGGTGCGCGGCCCGCCGGCCGCCGCAATCTCCGCCGATCTTGTCCGTGTCCCACCCGGCCCGGTATCCGATCGTCGTCCGGTGCCGCCGCTGGAGCAGGCCAGGCAGTGCGCGGGTCTCCGGCAAGCTCGGGCGCGGGGCGGGTAAGCCTCGGTCGGCACGTGAAACAACATGAGATGACAACGGACAAGCCAATCCGGCAACCCGTTCCCCGGCCGCCTGCCCGGTCTGGCAGGTTGATAGATGTAGGTCTGGAGCAGCCCTGTGAGGCTGCTGGCATCTGGGCCCTTACCGCGCTGCTCGGCGTTGTGCCCCGCAGCCGGGGGCGCCACGACGCCAGAAGCAACCTCCCCGCCTGAAATAACCGCTTCCCTCAACTCGGCTGGAAGAACTCGAGCAACCGGCGGCTCGCGTCCGGGGACATCAGCAGCTGCTGCATGTCCGCCGACATGCGGGCCCTCGCTTCCGTTCGCTCGAACATCTCCTTCTCGTACTCCGCCACCGCTGTGCCGAAGTCGTCCGGGTGCGCCACCAATGCCAGGCCGAGGAGGGCGCCGTCCAGGAGGGCCATGTTCGCTCCCTCCCCCACCGGGGGCATCAGGTGGGCCGCGTCGCCGATCAGGGTGGTTGTCGGCGATGAGGGCCAGGTCAGGCCGACCGGGAGTGTGGCGAGTGATCGGGGCACGAGCGTGTCGTCGGACGCTGCGATCAGGGCCGTGATCCGGGGGTCCCAGCCGTCCAGGAGCTCGATCAGGCGTGCGCGGGCCGCGGGCGGGTTGTCGAACGGGATGCCGCTCGTGGCGAACCAGTCTTCGCCCGTGTTGTAGAAGCTGATGCCGATGCGGACGCAGCCGTCGCCGTTGCGCTGGGCGGCCAGGGACTTGCCGTCGCCGAACACCCAGTAGTTGCCGCGGCCGACCATGGCCGCCAGGTCGGGGTGGGTGCGGTCGATGTCGGGGATCGCGAGCTCGACCGCGTTCTGGCCGAGGTGCTCCGGGCGGGCGTCGGTGAGCAGGGGCCGGACCCGGGAGTTCGCGCCGTCGGCTCCGACCAGCAGGTCGTAGCGCGCACTGGTGCCGTCGGCGAAATACAGGACGCCCTCTTCGGCGTGGTCGAACGCGTGACCCCAGCGGACCGTTCCCTCGGGGAGTGAGTCGAGCAGCAGGTTGCGCAGGTCGGTGCGGTCGATCTCGGGACGCGCCATCGGGGCGTCGTCCGGCGTGTTTTCCTCGAGCAGCAGAGTGCCGTCCGGCTCCAGGAGACGCATGTCCTGCCCCTCCCGGCGCGCGATCGCCAGGAAGCGGTCGAGCAGCCCGGCCTCGCGCAGCGCCCGCTGCCCGGAATGGATGTCGAGCATGCCGCCCTGGCGGCGGGCCTCCCGCGAGGCGTCGCGTTCGTACACCACGGCCTCGACGCCCTGGACGTGCAGGACCCGGGCGAGCGCCAGGCCGCCCATCCCGGCTCCCACGATGGCGATGGTCATGATTCCCCTCCGATACGCTGTCCGTCTCGATACACTGTATCGCAACAGCCGATGTATTGTCACGCTCATGTTGGTGTGGGAACGACCGGAGCCGGCGAACCGGCCGGCGCCGGCCCCGCTGAGCCGGGACCTGATCGTCCGCACAGCGGTGGAGCTGGCCGACGAAGCCGGCCTGGACGCGGTGTCGCTGCGCAAGCTCGCCGCCGTCCTGGACGTCGGGCCGATGCGGCTGTACGGCTACATCGACACGAAGGACGAGCTGCTCGACCTGATGGTCGACGCCGTCCACGCCGAGATCCGGCCGTCCGGGGCCGGGTGGCGCGAAGTGCTGACTTCGGTGGCCGAGGCCACCCGGCAGGCCGCGTCCCGGCACGAGTGGTTCGCCGACCTGATCGGCGGCCGGCCCCAGCTCGGCCCGAACGCGCTGGCCAGGGGCGAGGCGGTGCTGGCCGCGCTGGACGGCGTCGACGTCGACGTGGTCATGCCGGTGGCCGCCGCCGTCGACGCGTACGTGATCGGGGCGGTCCGCCGGGAAATCGCCGAACGGCGGGCCGAGCGCGCCAGCGGGCAGGACCAGCGGCAGTGGCAGCGCACCCACGGGCCCTACCTGGAGCGGATGTTCGCCACCGGCCGCTTCCCCGCACTGGAGACGGTCGTGCGCGACGCCACCCACCTCGACGCCGACGAGACCTTCCGCCTCGGCCTCGGCTTCCTCCTCGACGGCATCGGGGCCGGCATCTCCGCCGGGTAGCTACTCCCCGGCGTCGGTCAACATGGCGACCATGCTGTGGGGCGCGTCGGCGCCGAACATGATCGCGTAGATGTCCACGTCCTCCGCTTCCGCCGCGGCACGCGCGAACATGGCCCGCTCGAACCCGGCCAGCGCCGTCTCCACGTCACCGGGGTGGGCCGCCAGGGCCTGACCGAGTTCGGCACCGTCCAGCATGGCCAGGTTGGCCCCTTCGCCGTTCGGGGGCATCAGGTGGGCCGCGTCGCCGAGCAGGGTCACCCCCGGCACGCGGTCCCAGCGGTGCCCGGCCGGCAGCGTGCCGAGGCGGCGCAGGACCGGCGGGGTGTCGCTTTCGGTGAGCAAGGCGGTCAGCTCGGGGGCCCAGCCGTCGAACTCCCCGGCGACCCGGGCCGTCACGGTCGCCGCGTCGGCGCCGTCAAGCCAGTCCTGGGGCTTGAACAGCTGCGCGTAGGTGTGCAGCGTCCCGCCGCTCTCGCGGTGGGCCACGATTCCCTTGCCCGACGCGAGTGCGTAAAGCGCACCCTCGCCGACCGCCTTCGCTACGGCGGGATGGCGGGCGTCGCCGTCGAAGAGGAACGTCTCGACGACCGTCACGCCGACGTATTCCGGCGTGGCCGCGGAGAGCAGCGGACGGACTTTCGACCAGGCGCCGTCCGCACCCACCAGCAGGTTCGTGCCGATCGTGGTGCCGTCGGCCAGGGTTACCTCGTGGCCGCCGTCGCCGAGCGCCCGCACCCCGGTGACCTTGTGTCCCCAGTGGACGGTGCCGGGCGGCAGCGAATCGAGCAGCAGCTGCCGCAGCTCGCCGCGCTGCACTTCGGGACGTTCGCCGGTGCCGTCGTCGGGCTGGTCGAGCAGCACGGTGCCGTGGCGGTCGACGACGCGGGTGGACTCACGGCCCGGCAGGACGAGCTCGCGGAACCCTTCGGTCAGGCCGGCCGCCTCGAGCGCCGGCTGGCCGTTCCACGGGTGGATGTCGAGCATGCCGCCCTGGCGGCGGGCGGCCGGGGAGGCTTCGGCCTCGTACACCTCGACCGGGATGCCGTGCAGGTGCAGGACGCGGGCCAGGACGAGGCCGCCGAGGCCGGCTCCGATGATCGTGACAGTCATGATTACCTCCGATTGGATCGTCGTTCCAATCGGCACGCTAGCACGAGTTTGGATCGACGTTCCAACCGTGCGATGATCGGCACATGGCGAAACGGGCCCCACGGCGCACGGACGGGCTGTCCAAGGAAGTGATCGTGCAGGCGGCGGCCGCGATCCTGGACGACGGCGGCGAGGCCGCGCTGACGTTCCGCGCGCTCACCGCCCGCCTGTCGACCGGCTACGGCGCGATCTACCACCACGTCGCGAACAAGAGCGACCTCCTCGCGGCGGCGACCGACGCCGTCATCGCCCGCGTCATGGGCGACGCGGTCGTCGAGGCGGAGCCGCGGGAAGCGCTGCGCACGGTGTCGCTGGGCCTGTTCGACGCGATCGACGCCCACCCCTGGGTCGGCGCCCAGCTGTCCCGGGAGCCGTGGCGGCCCGCGCTCCTGGAGGTCTACGAGCGCATCGGCGGGCTGCTCGAGGCGCTCGAAGTGCCCGAGCGGGCGTTGTTCGACGCCGCGGGCGCGCTCGTCAACTACGTGCTCGGCGTCGCCGGGCAGAACGCCGCCAACGCCCGGCTCCTCACCGACGGCGAGGGGGACCGGGCGGCCTTTCTGGCCACCGTTTCCGCACAGTGGGAGTCACTCGCCCCGGAGAAGTACCCGTTCGTGCACAAGGCCGCCGCGCACCTGCGCGAGCACGACGACCGCGAACAGTTCCTCGCGGGCGTCGACCTCTTCCTGGCCGGTGTCGCCACCCTTCGCTAAACCACGCGGATCGTGGATCCGGGTTCAGCGCGTGACCGCGCAGCCGGTGGCCCGGAGCCAGCCGGCAGGCTGCGGCGCGTAGGCAGCGCAGGTCAGCGTGGCCGGACCGGTGGCAACCAGCAGCACGTCCAGGCCCACGAGCCGCCATACCCAGAGGGTGCCGACGTGGAACACGTAGGGCGCCCCGAGATCGGGGAAGCCGGCGCAGTCCTTCGACACGTCGTACGTCGAAGAGGCCGGCCGCTCCTGGGTCGCGCTGACACAGCTCGTCGTGGTCGCGGCCAGTGCACCCGGCGCCGGCACGATCAGTCCACACCACGTGGCGAGCACGAGCGAAGCGACCGCGGCCAACCGTCGAACCGATCGGAATCCCACCGTTCCCCGCCTTTCGACCATGGTCGGAACGGGGCGCAACGGACCCCCTGCCCCGGCGACCTCACGCTACGCCGGGCGAACCGGTGGCGGATATGGGACATCCGGGCGATCGACGGAGAAGGCCCGCTCCCCCAACGGAATCCGCGGCGATACCGCCCCTCACCTCACGGCAGTGGGCGCCCAGGCCGCGAGTTCCGCGCGAACCGCGGCCAGCTGGGCCGCGCTCGGCGCCGCCGCCGGTTCCGCGATCAGCGCGTAGTGCAGACCCGGCGTCGCGGGCAGGCGCAGGCGGTCGCCCACCCGGGTGACCGAGGCCAGGTCCGTCACCACCGTCGGTGTCATTCCCGACGGCACGTGGAGTTCCGTCGGTGCCCCCGCGTCGGTTCCCTGCCACACCAGGACGCCGTACCGGCCGGTGCCGGTCAACGCCGCGGTCGCCGGCATCGTCGACGGGATCTGGTTCCACGTCAGCGTTTGGCTGCCGTCACGCGAGCGGTCCTCGTAGGTGAACGCCAGCGTGTGCCCCGCGACGGCCGCCGGGTAGAGGCGGTCGAGCAGGCGCGCGTCCTGGCGGAGCTGGACGGTGCCGTCGTCCGCCGTGCGGGCTGACGAGAAGTCCTCGCCGTTCCAGGCGTCGCCGTCCGTCTTGACCTTGTCCGGGTTGTCGTTCATCAGCTCGTGGTGGCGGCCGCTGTAGATGTCCCACTGCCACTGCGTCGCCGACAGCACCGGACCCGAGTCCGCCGGCTTGCGCCACCAGTTCGCGCCGGCCACGCGCGAGTCCAAGGCCTGGTACATCGCCTTGTCCACCGTCGGGGTCTTGTCCGAGGTGTAGCCGGTCATCGGGTGGCCGAACTCGGTGACGATCGCCGTCGTGCCCAGCGCGGCCGCGCGGTCCCGGACCGTGCCGAAGCTCGCGCTGTACTGGCCGTCGCCCGCCTTGCCCGGCAGGAACACGCCGGACTGCGCGAGCTGGTCGTAGAAGTGCGTGTTGAACACGTACCGCGGACCCAGCACGCCGGTGTCCTGGAAGCCACCGGGGTGCAGCTGGAAGGAGATGTTGGCGTTCCAGAACATGTTCGGCTCGACGAACGCGGGTTTGTCCTGCCAGCCGGCGGAATCCATCGCTTCGCGGAACCGCTCGAAGAACGGCCACAACACGTTCTGTTCCCACGCCTTGCTGTCCTGGCCCTGGTCGTACCGCCCGGCGAAGGGCTCGTTGTACGGGTCCATACCCGCGACACCGGCGAACTGCGCGGCACTCAGGTTCGTCCGCAGGTAGGACATCGTCTGGACGGCCTGGCCCACGAACTCGTCCTGGACGCCGCGGGCGTTGTGCCAGAAGTCCTTCGTGGCGTCCTGGACCGCGCCGTTCTGGGTGATGTTCTGGCCCCAGTGGGCGCAGATGCCGCAGCTCTCCGCGGGGTAGCCACCGAGGTCGACGACCCACTTCGGCGCGCCGTCGCCGGTGTACCAGCTGCCGCGGTTGAACAGGTAGCGGGAGAACAGGTCCTGGTGGAAGTCGGGCAGGACGGTGAACCCCTCGTCCAGGAACGCCTTCAGCTGGTCGGTCAGCGCGGCCAGGTACCGGGTGTCCACCGGCCCGCGCACCGGCTGCGTCCCGGCCCACGCGATCGGGAAGCGCACGGCGTTCGCGCCGGTGAGCGCCCGCATCGACTGGGCCGAGCGGCGCGCGTCGGCCGCGGTGGCGAACGGCAAGAAACCGTTTTCCGCCAGCTTCGTCTCCCCCGAAACGTTGAAGCCGCGCAAGACCACTTCGCGGCCGTACTCGTCGACGAACGCCGAGCCGCGTACGGTCAGCCGGTGCTGCGGGACATCCTCGGCGACGGCGGAGGCGACGACGCCGGACGTCATCGCCACGGCGGTGAGCAAAGCCACGAGCAGGCGCATGATGGGCAGCCCCAAACGTGAAGGAGTTTCACAAAAAGCTAGCGACCCGATCCGGGGCCGTCAAGGGCCGAACGGAGCCGTCAGGCCGCCCGCCGGAGCCACTGCTGGTTCGTCACGCCGGTACACGGGTACTGCTTGAGGGCGGCGCCGTCGGCCGTCGACGCGGAGACGACGTCCAGGCACTTTCCACTGTGGCGGGCCACGATGCGGACGTACCCGCCGTCGGCGGCCTGGAGCTGCCACTGCTGGTTCGTGCCGCCGTTGCACGCCCACTGGATCGCCGCGGCACCGTCCGCGGTGGAGGCGTCCGAGACGTCGAGGCACTTCCCGCTGTGCCGCGCGATCAGGCTGGCGTACCCGTTGCCGAGGTCGAGCACGCTCCAGTGCTGGTTCCAGCCGCCGTTGCACGAATACTGCTTCACCGCCGTGCCGTCGTCCTTCGCCGAACCCGGGACGTCCGCGCACTTGCCACTGTGCCGGGCGACCAGCGATTCGTACGCGCTGCCGGTGCCGACACCGGCGACCACGCCCGTCGCCGCGTCGATGCTCACCTTCGGGGACCAGCTCAGCGACATCGTGGTGGCACCGGGAAAACCCAGCGGCAGCCAGACGTACCTCGACTCGTTGACCGGACGGCTCCAGGCACCCGCCCAGCGGTCACCCAGGTAGAGGTAGGAGGTCGCCTGCGAACCCGCCACGGGCAGCACGTACGCGGTCTGACTGCCGAATCCGGTGGAGTCCCCGACGTTCGTCAACCCGCTCCAGGTCCCCGTGACGCTGGTGGCCGTCGCGTACTTCTGCTGGTTCGGCTGCCAGCCGGTCGCCGCCGAGGTGAGCAGGAAGTAGACGCCGTTGCGCTTGAACATCGCCGGCGCCTCGCGGTACGAGCCGGGCCACAGCGTCTGCACCAGCGCGGCGACGCCGGTGTAGTCGGCGGTGAGCCGGTAGACGTTGAGGTCGGCGTTCTCTCGGGCCGCGGAGGCCATGTACGCGGTTCCGTCGTCGTCCTTGAACAGCGTGATGTCCCGGGACATGTGGACGCCGAGCGGGCGGAAGCTGCCGCGGTAGGTGTAGCCGCCGTCGACCGTCGAGGAGGTGGCCACGGCCGCGCGTGCTTCGGCGTAGTCGTCGCCGTTCTCCTTGTGCATCCACATCACGTACTGCCCGGTCGAGCTGTTGTAGACCACCTTCGGCCGTTCGATCTTCACCCGGCCCAGCTCGGCCGCCGACGACTGCGTCAGCACGTCGTTGCGGAATTCCCACGTCTTCAGGTCGGTCGAGCGGTAGACCGAGACGGCGCGGAAGGTGTCGTCGGCGTTGCGGTTCTCGCCGAACCAGTAGTAGTACGCGCCCACTTTGAGCATCCCGCCGCCGTGGGCGTGCACCAGGGCGCCTGCCGGGTCGGTGAACTGGCTCCCGTTGGTCACCGTCACCGGCGCGGCCTGCGCACCGGGCGCGGCGAGCAGCAGGGTGACGAGCACGAGCAAGGACAAGACCGCGCTACGTCGTCGTAGCATGCCGGCTCCTTCGCAAGCGTGTCAGCAGCCGACGCGGAAGGCCGCGCCCTGCTTGTCCACAGTGGAGGATGTACTGGACCCGAAAGGACTGTTAGCGCTAACAGCAGTGTCCTAGTGTAAGTGACGCGCGCCACACGGTGTCAAGGTCCGATCGTCGGGAGATCGGCCAGGCACGCCCCGCCGGACTCGCGCGGGGGAAATAAGTCGATCAAGCGAACCGGATCCGCGTGGCGGCCGTATCCCCCAGCAGGACGGTGGACGACGGAGGGACGGCGACGTGGCGCGCGAAGGCACACTGATCGGCGACCGGTACCGCCTGCTCGGCCCGGCTGGGCAGGGCGCGGTGGTCTGGCACGCCCAGGACGAACGGCTCGACCGGATCGTCGCCGTCAAGCCGTTGTTCGACGAACCAGCGCCGGCGATCCCCGTGCAGCGGGGCGCCATCTGTGACGTCGTCGACGAGGACAGCACCACCTACCTGGTGCTCGAATACCCAGGCGCGCGGACGCTGACCGAGCTGCTCGACGAGCACGGCACGCTGGCACCCGGTCTCGTCGCGCGGTTCGGCGCCCAGCTGGCCGCGGTCCTGGCGGCCGCGCACGACGAGGGTGTCCTGCACGCCGCCGTCGATCCGGACCACGTCGTCGTCTCGGCCGAGGGCCACGCCGCGATCGTGGCCGGGGCGGGCGGCTGCGGGGCGCGCGCCTACCTCGCCCCCGAGGTGCTCGACGGGGGCTTCCCCGACTTCCCGTCGGAGGTGTTCTCGCTCGGTGCCACCCTCTACGCCGCCCTCGCGGGCCGGACCCACGAGCTCGAACAGGCGCCCCACCCGGTCACCGAGGCCGTGCTCCAGCTGCTGCACCCCTCCCCGACGGCCCGGCCCACGATGGCGGTGGCCGAAGAGCTGCTGAGCGCGTTCTTGCCCCGCCGTCCGGGCTCGCGGCCGGACGGCGGGGCAAGGCGTGCTGCCGCGGGCGACTACCGCTGCGTGTAGACGAAGCCCACCTTGTCGACCTCGTCGCCGGCGCGGCCGTGGAAGCCGGCGATCTGCCAGCCGTCCGGGGCCGTGCGGGTGACGCAGTCGCCGGTCGTCGAACCGCCGGCGAGCACGTGGCCGAGGTTGGTGGTGAACCGGGCCGAGAAGATCCGCGTCGTGCCGCTGTACTTGCCCTGGCACAGGGTCGCCGTCGTGAGGTACTCGCCGGTGCCGAGCGTGAGCGACGCCGCCGTCCCGCCCGTGCCGCCGTGGGTCAGGGTGGTGCCGTTCTCCAGGGTCACCCCGACCTGGTCGACGCGGGAGCCGCTGCGCAGCGAGAGCGTCCGCACCCGGGCGCCCGCGGGCACCGTGGCGACGTCGGTGAAGTAGTCGCCGTGTGGGCCGCCGTACTGCTCCGACAGCCGCAGCGCCGGGTTGCGCGTCCAGGTGAACCGCACGGTGATCGGGTCGTGGTCGGACAGCATCTTGCCGGAGTCGTCGAGGAACTTCGCGTGTTCGTTGTTGTAGAAGGTCGCGTCGAGCGACACGAGGTTGCTGCTGCGGTAGAGGACCTTGTCGACGATCTCGCAGTCGTTGGTGACCACCGGTTCGCACAGCAGCGCCGGGCTGCCGGGCGCCGGGGCGACCCCGCCGCGCACGAGCTTCACCCACGCGTCGGTGAGGCCGTTGTCCGAGGCGAACCCGGCGATCGTGTCGGCCGCGCGGGTGTAGCGCGTGTTGGTGTCGCCCATGACGACCACCGCGTTGCCCGCCGAGTGCGACTTGATGAACGCGGTCAGCTGCGCCAGGTTTGACGCGCGCGAAGCCTCGTCGCCGTCGTTCGTCCCGGCGTTGGTGTGCGCGTTGTAGAAGTCGACGTACATGCCCTCGGCCAGCCGCACCCGCATGAAGGTGAAGCCCTTCGGGGTCAGGCAGTCCCCGGAGTCGACCTGGCAGGACGTCCAGTGGACGCGCTCGAAGTCGTCGGTGTCGTAGGGCAGCGACGACAGCGTGTTGAGCCCGCTGCCGATCCCCGCGCCGCCGCTGGTCGGCGTGCGGTACGGGTGGTTGTCGGCGGCGTAGAGCTTGGCGTGGTAGTTGAAGTCCTCTTCGACGTGCACGATGTCGTAGGGAGCGATCCGCTGCCCGATCGCCGTCGTCGCGGGGTCACGCGGCGTCGGCGCGCTCGAGATGCTCTCGGGCAGGCCGGCGACGTTGTAGCTCAGTACCGAAAAGCTGCCGCTGCCGTCGGCGGCGTGCGCGGCCGCCGGACTGACCACTGTGGACAACGCGGCGGCGAGCACCAGCGCGGCCAGGCGTTTCTTCACGAGAACTCCCGCAGGATTCGGACGGACAAACCGGTGGACGTGTACCGCGGAACCACCCGGTAGCCCGGGCGGTCGGTTCGGATGGCGGAGAACCGGCCGCGCAGCCGCCGCGCGCACAGCACGTCGACCTCGTGCCACGGGCAGGCGCCGTCGATCCGGAGCTCCAGGACGCCGCGCTCCAGCGTGGCCTCGCCGCGCAGGAGCAGCGCCGGTCCGGCGGTGACGGACAGCGTGCCGCCGGTCTGGTGGTAGCCGCCGGCCCGGAGACCGGACACGCGCAGCACACCGCCGGCGAGTTCGACGTCGCCGGTGCCCAGCGCGCCCGGCGTCGCCGCGACCAGCGTGCCCGCTTCGACGCGGGTGCCGCCGCGGTAGCTGTTGGCCCCGGCGAGCGTCAGCGTCCCGGTGCCCGCCTTGACGAGCCCGCCGTCGCCGCCGATGTCGTTGCGCCAGCTGTCATCCGCGGCGAACCCGCCGCGGGCGGCGTCCATCGTGACGCGGACGCCGGCGTCGAACGCGCCGTAGCCGTCGGCCGCGGCGAAGAGGTTCAGCCGTCCCCAGAGCTCGGGGCCGTCGAGCAGCGGGTGTCCACTCGGGAACGCCGTCGTGCGCAGGACTTCCCGCCGCTGCGCCGCGTCGAGGTACGGCAGCCGCGTCTCCAGGAGCACCTCGGCACCCTTCGGCACCCGCATCGCGGCGCGGGTGGGCCGGTCCGGCAGCCCGTAGGTCGCCCGGTGCGCGACCATCGCGGCGTTGGCGCGGCGGTCGCCGTATTCGTCGGCGCCGGTGTGCGCCCGGGCGAAGAGCGTGTCGGCCGTCGTGCCGGTCTTCGCGGTGAAGTACTTCAGCGCCTGCTCGCGCGCCGCTGCCTTGAGCGCCGCGTTCTCCGGGTCGGCGAGCGTTGCCGCGGTGAGCGCGGTGGCCAGGGTCCGGCCGCCGATCACGTCCACCGGCGAGTGCATCCCGGCGACGATCCGGGTGTCGGCCAGGTCGTAGGCCCGTGCCACCAATTCCTGGAACCGCTCCGGGACCGCGTAGGCCAGTGCGAGGCAGGCCAGGTGGAAGGCGTTGGTGTGGCCGCTGGGGTATCCGCCGTCTTCGGCCGGGGTCGTGCTGCGCTGGCGCAGCAGCTGCGGCGCGACGACGACGTCGGAGCGGTAGACCGGGAACCCGAGCGCGTCGGTCCGGCCGGTGTCCTCGACCCGGCTGTCGGCGGTCAGCCGCCACGGCCGCGGGTACTGGTAGGCGGCCTTGCTGGGGTTGCCCGAGGCGTAGGTGCCGCGGACGGTGTCGACGAGGGTGGCCACCAGGCCGAGTTCCGAGTCGTGCGATCCGGCGCCGAGCGCCGAGCCCGCCGGGGCGTTGGCCGGGACGGCGTCGTCGATCTTGGCCGGCGGTGTGCCGTCGGGCGCGGAGGTGATGCTCGTGACGGCCTTGGCGCCACTGCGGTAGAGGTCGGCGAGCGGGCCGAGGCCGCCGATCGCGGCGTAGGACTGGTGCTGGCGGTCGTAGACGAAGGCGCGCTTGGCGTCGGCATCGGTGCGGTGACGGGTGACGGCGACGCAGTGCCGGACGTTCGCGCGCAGCACCGCCGCGTCGAGCACGACCCCACTGTCCCAAGTGGACCCGGTGCGCCAGAGCCGCTGCATCCCGCTCAGGATGCGGACCGCGGCGTTGGTCTCCGGGGTGTGGTTCGCCGGGACGTTCGTGCGGTAGGTGTCGACGAAGGCCGTCGTCTCCTCCGCCCACGCGGGCACGCCCAGCACGGTGGGCACGGCGGCGACGGCGGGGACGAGCGCGGACCAGCGCAGGAAGGTCCGCCGGTCCAGGGGCGCAAGGGTCAACTCGTTCTCCTGAGGAGCTCCGCCGGGGGCGGGTGGGAAGTGGGGCGCGTGGCGACTGCCGGAAAGAACGCGCGGGGAACCGCTGCGGGAATGATCAGCGCCCCACCGGCACGGGTCAAGCAGCGTCCGGAGTAATTCGCCCGCGGGTAACCTGATCTTCCTTGCGCCGACGGTGAATTCGTCGAATTCACCGGCTCCGGACTTCCACGCCGGGGCTGTCCGCGTGCCGGCGTAGTGCCGGTGCGATCTCCTCGCCCAGCCGGTGCAGCGATTCCGCCACCGCCTCGGCCGGCAACCCGCCCCAGTCGACCAACGCCACACCGGCAAGGGCTCCTGCGCGGCCCTCGGCACGATCGCCGCTTCATCGAGCGGAGCGCGGCACCGGCCCTGCCAGGTGACGGCCGGTCGGGCCCGGATCTTCAGCAGTAATTCAAGTTTCCCCTCGAACGCCTCGGCGTAGTGGCCCGGACCGCTTCCTCTTCGTCGACCGGGATCCAGCCCTCGCCGAGGTCGATTTCGCCCACGTGGTGGTACGCGTCGGGGCCCCGGCGGGTGAACGTGTCGCGCAGGGGCACGGTGGCGCCGTTCATGGTGATGGTGCCCAGGAACCACAACTCCTCGCCCACCCAGCCCGCGGAGCGCTGGACCGCGCGTCCGCCGTTGCTGTCGTACCAGTCGGCGGCTAATTCGCCGGCGGCCGGGTCGCAGCCCCACACGTAGCGGACACTCAGCGGGGCCGGGTTCTCCGGGGTCGGCAGTTCGGCCGTGGCCAGCGTGATCCAGAAGCCGCGGTGCTCACGAACGCCGTCGATGCGCATCCGGATCGGCTTGCGCGGGCGTGAACGCATCCCCCGGATCACCGACGCGATGCTGTCCCAGCGGCTCAAGGAGCTCGAGCTGGCCGGCGTCGTGGAGCGGGTGGTCACGGTCGCCCGGCCGGTCGAGGTCCGGTACACGCTCACGGCCATCGGCTCGCGGCTGGGGCCGGTGCTGGACGCGGTCAAGGCGTGGAGCGCCGACTGGGCGGCTCATCAGGCGGGAAAACCCGGTTGAGCTGACCGGAAGAGCGGAGTCTGGCACGATCAGGCCGTGACCAGCAGCAGGCGGACGCGTGGGCTAGCGATCGCCGCCGTCCTCCTGCTGGTGCTCACCGCCTGCACGGCCGGCTTCGGGCACCTCAAGCTGCGGATCGCCGCGGGCAACTCGGGCGGCGTCTACTACAAGCTCGCCCAGCCCCTGGCGACGGCCTGGCAGGCCGATCTGGACATCGACCGGCCGGAGGTGCTGCAGACCCAGGGCTCGCCCGACAACGTCACCAAGGTGCTCACCGGCCAGGCCGACATCGCCTTCGTCGCGGCCGACGTCGCCGCGGACAGCTACCACGCCCATCCCGGTTTCGCTGCACTCGCCCGGATCCACGACGACTACCTGCACGTCGTCGTCCGGGCCGACTCCGACATCCGGTCGGTGTCCCAGCTGAGCGGCCACCGGATCGCGATCGGCTCACCGCAATCCGGCGTCGAGTACATCGCCAAGTGGCTGCTGCAGGTGCTCGGGCTGCCGGACTCGGTCAGCACGATCAGCCGCGGCCTCGACGATTCCGTCCGCGCACTGCTGAACCACGAAGTGGACGCGTTCTTCTGGTCCGGCGGCCTGCCCACGCCGAAACTGGCGGAACCGGAAATCCGGGGCCGGCTGCACCTGCTCGACCTCGCCGACGTGATGCCGAAGGTGCAGGCACGCAGCCAGGTCTACAGCACCGCGACGATCCCGGCGAGCACGTACGGCCAGCTCGTCCCGGTGACGACGCTGCTGGTGCCGAACTACCTCGTGGTCTCGAAGTCCATGCCCGACGACATAGCGGAGGCTCTGGTCCGCGGCCTGTTCGACGCCCGCGGCCCGCTCGTGGCCGCCAACCCGGCGGCCCTGTCGATCGACGTCCACCCGGGCATCGAGACCCAGCCGATCCCGTTGCACCCGGGCGCGCTGCGGTACTACCGGGCGCAGAAAACCTAGGCGACCGGGAACACCATCGAGATCCGCAGCCCGCCGCCCTCGGGCAGGTCCAGCTCCAGCTGCCCGTCCGAATGCGCGACGATCTCGCTCACGATCGCCAGTCCCAACCCGGACCCGGGCACGTTCTGGTGCGCCGGGCTCCGCCAGAACCGGTCCAGCGCGCGATCGAGCTCGTCCGGCTGCAGCCCCGGCCCGTGGTCGCGCACCGACAACCGCACCCGGTCCTCCTCCCGGGACACCGCGATCCGGATCTCCGTCCCCGCCGCGGTGAACTTCAGCGCGTTGTCCAGCAGCGCGTCCAAGATCGTTTCGGCGCCGCGGGGCGGCATGCGCACTCGCGCGCCGTCACCGGAGGTCTCCACCACCAGCCGGACGTCCCGGGCCTCGCCCACCACCGACCAGTCCGCGACCCGCTCCGCCACGGCCTCGTCCAGCACCACCGGGTCCAGCTCGCCGCCGGACGCCTCGGCGCGGGCCATCGTCAGCAGCCCGTCCAGGATCTGGTGCAACCGGCTCGCGTCGACCCGCGCGGCCTCCAGGTCCGCGGCCGCGGGCTCGTCGACGACGTGGCCTTCGAGGTTGCCGAGGCGGATCTTCAACGCCGTCAGCGGGTTGCGCAGCTGGTGGGACGCGTCGGCGACGAACGCGCGCTGCGCCGCCAGCGCGCCGGACACGCTCTCGGCCATCCGGTCGAAGGACCGGCCGAGCTGCCGCAGCTCCGGCGGCCCGCTGCTCTCCCCCACCGGCTCCGCCTCCCGGCCGCTCACCACCGACGCCACCAGCGCACCGGTCGCGTCGTCGAGCCGGTGCACCGGCCGCAGGATCCACCGGACCACCGGGATCGCCACGGCCAGCGCGAGCGTGAAGGCGAGGATCCCGCCGGCGGCCAGCAGCAGCCACCACCACAGCACGTCCCCCCGCTCGGTGCCGGTGTCGGACACGGTGAGCACCGCGCCGTGCACCTCGCCGTCGGCCAGCACCGGCTCGGCGAGCACCAGCGGCGTCGAATCCCACGGCATCAGCACGCCGGTGGGCTGGGACCGGCGGCCGGCGAGCGCCTCGCGGATCGGCCCGCCGATCCGGTCGGCCTTGAGGTCGATGCGCGCCGCGTCCGGTCCCAGGGACGAGGCGAACAGCTTGCCGTCCTGGTCGACGACCGCCACCTGGACTCCGTACACCTCGTTGTAGCGGATCAGGTCGGGGTTGATCAGCGACGGCTTGTTGTCCAGCAGCGGCCGCTGCGCCAGCGACGCGAACCGGGCCGTGTCGGTCAGCCGATCGAGGAACAGGTCCTGCTGCGCGCCCGCCGCGATGCTGATGGCCAGTGGGATGCCCAGGCCGAACACGAGCAACGCCACCAGCGTCAGCACGATGCCCTGCAGCCGGACGCGCACGCCCCTAGCTCCGGGCGGCCTGGCCGCCGAGCCGGTACCCGACCCCGCGGACCGTCTCGATGAGCGCCGGGCGCCCCAGCTTCGTCCGCAGTGTCGCGACGTGGACGTCCAGTGAACGGCTCTCCGCGGGACCGCGGTGGCCCCACACCTCGGTGAGCACGTGCTCACGCGAGCAGACCGCGCCGCGCGCGCCCGCCACCAGCGCGAGCACCTGGAACTCCTTGCGGGACAGCGCGACCGTCCTGCCGTCGACCAGCACCTCGTGCCGGGAGACGTCGACGGTGACGTCCCCGACCCGGATGACCACCGGTTCGGCGGCGTGCTCCCCGCGCCGGCGGCGCACGGCCTCGACCCGGGCGAGCAGCTCCTCGACGTCGTAGGGCTTGACCAGGTAGTCGTCGGCGCCCGCGCGCAGGCCCTGGATCCGGTCGTCGACCTCGCCGCGCGCCGAGACGACGATGATCGCGACGTCGCTGACCGCGCGGATCTGGCGGCACAGCGTCACGCCGTCGATGTCCGGCAGGCCGAGGTCGAGCAGGATGACGTCGACCTCGTGCACCCGGTCGAGCACGCCGGCGCCGGTGGCCAGCCGGGCGATCGCCAGGCCGCGGCGGGTCAACGCCGGAATCAGCGCACCCGCGACCCGGTCGTCGTCCTCCACCAGCAGCACCCGCACCCGTCCGCCTCCCATGGTGACCTGCTCCACCGGCCGGTAAGGCGAACTCTAGGACGTCCGGGCGGGACCCGCACCGGCCACCCGGACGGTCACTCCCCGTGACCTCGGGTGGACACCCGTCAAAATGGACATCGATACTCAGTTGAAACCCTAAGTATTGCTCAAGCGGCCTTGCGAGCCGGTGAAGCAACGGTAGGTTCTCGCCATCGCGTGGTGACCCATGCCCGATTTGCACGAACGACCCGGGAGGCCAGATGACCGCGGAGGTGGCGGCGCCGATGATCAAGGCGTCCGCCGTGAACAAGTACTTCGGCGACCTGCACGTGCTCAGGGAGATCACGCTCGAGGTGCCTCGCGGCCAGGTCGTCGTGGTGCTCGGCCCGTCGGGCTCGGGCAAGTCGACCTTGTGCCGGGCAATCAACCGGCTCGAGCCGATCAACTCGGGCGAGATCGCCGTCGACGGTGTCCCGCTGCCCGCCGAGGGCAAGGCGCTGGCCGCGCTGCGGGCCGACGTCGGCATGGTGTTCCAGTCGTTCAACCTGTTCGCGCACAAGACCATCGTCGAGAACGTCATGCTCGCGCCGATGAAGGTCCGCAAGACCTCGCAGGCCGAAGCGCGCAAGACGGCGATGGAGCTGCTGGAGCGGGTCGGCATCGCCAACCAGGCCGACAAGTACCCGGCCCAGCTTTCGGGTGGCCAGCAGCAGCGCGTCGCCATCGCGCGGGCGCTGGCGATGCGGCCCAAGGTCATGCTGTTCGACGAGCCGACCTCGGCGCTGGACCCGGAGATGGTCCAGGAGGTCCTCGACGTGATGACGGGCCTGGCCAAGGACGGCATGACGATGCTCGTCGTCACCCACGAGATGGGCTTCGCCCGGCGGGCAGCCGATCGGGTGATCTTCATGGCGGACGGCGAGATCGTCGAGGACACGACGCCGGAATCGTTCTTCACCGCGCCCAAGAGCGAGCGCGCGAAGGACTTCCTCGGCAAGATCCTGACCCACTGAGAACAACCGCTGAGAAACGTTCCGCGGCGCCGTCGGCGTCCGGGTGACGACACACAGGAGAGATTCACATGAGGATCCGCACCCTCGCGGTGGGACTGCTCGCCGGTGGGCTGGCGCTGACCACGCTGACCGCCTGCGGCAAGGAAGGCACGCCGAGCTCGCCGGGTTCGGGCGCCCAGAGCGGCACGAACGCCCCCGCGGCGCTGAGCTACCCGGTCGCGCAAGGCGTCGACCTGGCCGGCTCCCCGGTGTTCGCCAAGATGAAGTCGGCGGGCGCGCTGACCGTCGGCGCCAAGGACGACCAGCCGGGCCTCGGCATGAAGGACCCGACGACCGGCAAGTTCGGCGGATTCGACATCGAGATCGCGAAGCTCGTCTCGGCCGGCCTCGGCTTCGACCCGGAGAAGATCACCTTCCGCACGGTCGACTCGGGCGCGCGTGAGCAGACGATCGCGAACGGCGACGTGAACTACTACGTCGGCACCTACTCGATCACCGACAAGCGCAAGGCGCTCGTCTCCTTCGCCGGCCCGTACTTCCTCGCCGGCCAGGACCTGCTGGTACGCAAGGACGACAGCTCGATCACCGGCAAGGACACCCTCAAGGGCAAGAAGGTCTGCTCGGTCACCGGCTCGACCCCGATCCAGAAGATCCGCTCGGAGAACCTGACCGAGCCGGGCAACATCGTCGAGTTCCAGAAGTACTCGCAGTGCGTCGAGAAGCTGCAGTCGAAGGACGTCGACGCGGTCACCACCGACGACGCGATCCTCAAGGGCTACGCCGCCCAGGAGCCGGACAGCCTGAAGGTCGTCGGCCAGACGTTCTCCACGGAGAAGTACGGCATCGGCCTCAACAAGGACGACAAGGTCCTGCGCGACAAGGTCAACGACATCCTGCAGAAGGCGCTGGACGACGGCACCTGGCAGAAGATCTACGACGCGACCCTGGGCAAGTCGGGCTCGGCCGCCAAGAAGCCGACCCTCGAGAAGTACTGACGCTCGCGTGACGGCCGGTGGATCGGGCTTCCCGGTCCACCGGCCTTCTCCATCCACCACCTGACCACGGACGCGGGGAAGGCTCCATGGACGTCCTGCTCAACAACCTGGACCTGTTCGGTCCGTTCTTCCTCACCACGATCGAACTGTTCGTGCTCTCGGCCGTCGGCGCGCTGGTCTGGGGCACGATCCTGGCCATGCTGCGGGTGAGCCCGGTCCCGGTCTTCCGCGCCGTCGGCACGGCGTACGTGACGATCGCCCGGAACACGCCGCTGACCCTGGTGTTCGCCTTCTTCGTGTTCGCGTACCCGCTGCTCGACATCGTCAAGCTCGACTACTTCCCGGCCGCCGTGGTCGCCCTGACCGTGTACACCTCGGCGTTCATCTGCGAGGTCGTGCGCTCGGGCATCAACACCGTGCCGGTCGGCCAGGCCGAGGCGGGCCGCGCGCTGGGGCTGACCTTCGGCCAGATCCTCGGCCAGGTCGTGCTCCCGCAGGCGCTGCGTTCGGTCGTCCCCCCGCTGATCAGCACCCTGATCGCGTTGCTGAAGAACACCACCATCGCCGCCGGTTTCTCGGTCGCCGAGGCCGGCGCGATCCGCGCGTACCTGTCCGAACGCGGTGAGAGCCAGCTGGTCGGCCTCCTGTGGGTGGCCCTCGGCTTCATCATCCTGGTCGCCGTGCTGTCGTTCGTCCAACGCAGCCTGGAGAAGCGCTGGAGCGTGGCCCGATGAGCGAGCTTGCGAACGAATCATTCAACACTGCGCCTGCGGCTCAGGCCGCACCGAGCGTCAGCGAGGTGTGCGCATGAGCAATGTGCTGTTCGACGTCCCGGGCCCGAAGGCCCGGCTGCGCTACCGCACCTACGCGGTGGTCGGCACGCTCGTGGTGCTCGCGTTCCTCGGCTACATCGGGTGGCGTTTCTACGACAGCGGCCAGTTCACCGCCCGCAAGTGGGAGTGGCTGCAGTACGCGCAGGTGCAGCGCGACCTGGGCAACGCGGTGCTGTCGACGCTCCAGGCGTTCGCCGCCGCGGCCGTGCTGGCGCTGATCTTCGGGGCGATCTTCGCGGCCGGCCGGCTGTCCGACCACGCCTGGGTCCGCGGGATCGCCGGGTTCGTCGTGGAGTTCTTCCGCGCCATCCCCGCGCTGATCCTGATGTTCGTGTTCTACTTCGGCCTGCCGACCGTCGGCGTGCCGACGAGCCCGTTCCTCGGCGTGGTCTTCGGCCTGACGCTGTACAACGGCTCGGTGCTCGCCGAGGTCTTCCGCGCGGGCATCCAGTCGCTGCCGAAGGGCCAGAGCGAAGCCGCGTACGCGCTGGGCATGCGCAAGACCCAGGTGATGTTCCTGGTCCTGCTGCCGCAGGCGGTCCGGGCGATGCTGCCGACGATCATCAGCCAGCTCGTCGTGCTGCTGAAGGACACCGCGCTCGGCTTCATCATCACCTACCAGGAGCTGCTGTACTACGCCCGGTACATCGGTTCGCAGGGCACGTTCGGGCGGCCGATCGTGCCGTCGACGATCGTGGCGACCGCCATCTACGTCGTGATGTGCCTGCTGCTGACGGCGCTGGCGACGTACCTGGAGCGGCGCAACCGCCGCAGCAAGAAGGTCATCGCCGCACCGCCCACCGCGACCGAAGACCTCGTGGCCGCGTCGGCCTGAGTCACCCGTTCGAGGCCCCCGGGACACGTCCCGGGGGCCTTGTCGTGGTCCCGGACGTCCCCTAGCGTCGGGCGCATGGGTGTCGCACTGGTGACCGGCAGTTCCCGCGGCCTCGGCCGGGTGATCGCCCGGAGACTGGCCCGCGACGGGTTCGCCGTCGCGGTCAACGGCCTCCACGACGACGCCGACCTCAAGACGGCGGCGGAGGCCATCCTGGCCGAGGGCGGCCGCGCGGCGGCCTTCGCCGCGGACGTGACGGACCGGCGCCAGACCGGCGACCTGGTCGACGCGGTCACGGCGTTGCTGGGCCCGATCGGCGTGCTGGTGCTCAACGCGACCGGCCCGCAGCCGGAAGCGCCGCTGTCGAAGGTGGACTGGCCGGAGCACCTGGCCCAGCTGGACTTCTTCGTGCGGTCGCCGGTCCTGCTGGGCCACGCGGTGCTGCCGGGGATGCGCGCCCGCGGCCACGGCCGCATCGTGCACATCGACTCGGAGGTGGCGGACCGCCCGCCCCCGGGCCGTTCGGCGTACGCGACGGCCAAGAGCGCCCAGATCGGCCTGGTCCGGGCCTGGGCCCGCGAACTGGCCCCGGACGGCATCACGGTCAACACGGTGGCGCCGGGGTTCATCCCGGTGGAGCGGCACGCGGAGGTCCCGGAGGCCGAGCAGGAGCAGTACCGCGCATCGGTCCCGGCGGGCCGTCTGGGCACCCCGGACGACGTGGCGGCGGCGGTGAGTTTCTTCGCGTCCGAGGAGGCGGGCTTCATCACGGGCCAGCGCCTTTCGGTCGACGGCGGCCGCGCACTCGGCTAGTCCGCTGCCAGGGCGAGGATCCCTTCCGCGTCGTAGGCGAGGAAGTCGTCGAACGGGACCAGGTTTCCGGGCTCGAATTTTCGGCGGGCGATCTCGGGCCGCAACACCATCAACTCCGGCGTCACCGTGACCGGAGTCGGGCCGCCGGTCACGATGTCGTCGAGGTCGGTGTCCAGTGATGGCCCCCAGCGGTCGACGACCAGCCCGGCCGCGGACGGCCCGGTCGCGGTACAGCCGCACGAATCCGTAAGTCATTCCCCTGTCCCCTTCACGTCCTTTGTGGACGCCGAATCCCCATCGGCGCCTCTCCGCCGCGTCCGCTGCAGCACGGCGAGCACGCCGAGAACCAGCGCGAGCGCCACCGCCAGCGCGGCCCACATCGCGACGTGCAGCTGCAGCACCCCGCCGGCAAAGGCCCCGACGAGCATCGCCCCCACGGCGGCGACCTTCCGCAGCGGGTGCGAACCCGGGCCGCCGGCGGCCTTCGAGTCGGCCGCGAAACCGGTCAGCGTCATCGTCAGCACCGTCGTCGTCAGATCGGGCGCGCCGATGCGGCGGACCGCCGCGTTCTGCAGGCCCATCGCCAGCCCGAGCACGACGATCAGCAGCTCGCCGCCCAGCCGTGTGGCACCGCCGAGGGTCGCCGACAGCACGACGGCCGCCGCGATCAGCGCCGCCTGCGCCGCGGTCGCCTGCCGCAGGGCGTCGTAGTCGTCTTCGCGACGGGCCAGCCGCCCACCGGCGAGCGCGCCGGCCAGGAACGCGAGCACGGCGGTCGACGACGCGAGCACCGACAACGTCGTCTCCCCCGCCGCCGCGAAGCCGAGGAACACGACGTTCCCGGTCATGTTGGCGACGAAGACCCGCCCCAGCCCGAGAAAGCTGACGGCGTCGACCACGCCGGTGACGACGGTCAGCGTCAGCAGCAGGACGGCCAGGTCCCGTGGTTTCGGTTCAGCCATGACTCCATTCAACACCGGCCGCCCGCCGATTCCAAATCCAATTTTATATATCGCTTAAGAAAGCGCGAAGCAGCTTCGGCCGCGAAGCAGCTTCGCAGCGCTTCGCGGGCCGCTTCCATTGTCACACAGGCGGAACACCGACCTCCTTGCGGTGAATCCACGCGCGGCGAGCGGCGTTTTGTCGGAGGTTCCCTCTACCGTCCGTGACATGACCGAAAAGAGCACGGTGCGCACGCGGGAAATGGCCTGCGAACTCAAGAGCCAGCGCGAGCTGAAACGGATGACCCTGCGCGAGCTGGCCCGCCGCGCGGACTGGTCGGCCTCCAAGGTGTCGGCCTGGGAGAACGGCCGTCGCATCTCGCCGATCGACGCCGCCATCTACCTCGCCCACTGCGGGACCAAGGCCGCCGAACGCGCGCGGCTCCTCGAGCTCGCCAAACCGCCCGGCGACCTCTACTGGGTGCGGCCCTACTTCGACAAGCTCGTCGACCCGATGAAGTCCCTCATCATCCAGGAAAACCTGGCCGACACGATCATTTCGCACAGCCCGACCGCCATCCCGGGCATTCTGCAGACCGAAGACTACGTGAAGGAGCTCCACGAACTGACCGGGCGCTACACCGCGGACCGCCTGAAGATCCTCGTGCAGGCCCGGCTCGACCGGCAACAGCTCCTGCAGCGGCGGAATCCGCCGCGCTGCCTCTACTTCGTCTACGAGCGCAGCCTCCGGACCATCGTCCGCGATCCGGCGCTGATGCACGAGCAGCTGCAATACCTGGTGCTGTCGACCAACCTGCCGCACTGCACCATCCGGGTCCTGCCGGAAACCGCACTCCCCTACCACCTCGTGGGCAGCCGGTTCACCATCATGGAGTTCCCCGAGCATCCGCCGGTCGTCTACGAGGAAACCTACGCGGCGGGCCTGTTCATCGACGACCGGGTCGCGGTCGAGGCGTTCTACGTCCTGGCCACGAGGCTGGAACAAGCCGCCCTTTCCGAGGGACAATCGAGGGAGATGCTCGTCCGGCTGGCGGACGAGTTCGAGCGCATGAAGGAGTGACCGATGGCGGGCCGCGAACTGAAGTGGTTCAAGAGCAGTCACAGCGATGCCGACACCGAACACAGCACCTGCGTCGAAGTCGCTCTCGATACCCGCAGCACCGCGATCCGCGACTCGAAGGCGCCCGCCACCGGGCACCTGACCGTCCCCCACCCCGCCTGGAACGCCCTGCTCAGCTCGCTGCGCTGACAACCAGCTCGGCACGCAGCCCCGGAGGTGGCCGCCTTCGGGCGGCCGCCTCGCCGAGCACCGTCACCCGAGGTCCTTGCGATAGATGAGGAAGTCGCACGGCGTGGCCAGCGACGGCGCGAGGTGCGGATAGTCCTCGGCGAGGTCGGCGCGGTGGGTCACGCGGTAGCCGAGCCGGCCGTACCACTCGGCCAGGAACTGCTTCGACGGATGCGTCCACGCCCGCGGCACGAGCAGTTCGAGCTGCATCTCCCGGCACCCGGCCGCCCGGCTCGCCCGCTCGGCGAACCGCACGAGCTCCCGCCCGATGCCGAGCCCCCGCCGCGCCGGATCGGCGGCGAGCATGCCGAACTCCCCGGTCGCGTCGTCGAGCCGCTGGATCCGCACCGACCCGGCGAGGTCCCCGCCCACGAAGGCGACGGCGATCTCCCCGGCCGCCACGAACCCGGTCATCTCGTCGACGGACGTCCGGTCGGTGCTCCCCTGCCAGAGCCCCTTTTCGGACTCGGCGTAGACCTGGTTGACCAACCCGGTCACCCGCTCGATCACCGCGGCCTCGGCGGACGGCGGCAGCAGTTCGATCTCCATGCCCCCACCTTGGCACGCACAGACGGGAAGACGCTCGCGAACCGGCCTGAGGCGCGGTTCGCGAGCGTCGAGGAGAAAGCCCTACTTGTCCCGGCGGAAGAGCTTGTTGCCCAGCCACACGATCGGGTCGTACTTGCGGTCCGCGACGCGCTCCTTCATCGGGATCAGCGCGTTGTCCGTGATGTGGATCCCCTCCGGGCACACCTCCGAACAGCACTTCGTGATGTTGCAGTACCCGAGGCCGTGCTCGTCCTGGGCCGCGTCACGGCGGTCCGCGACGTCCAGCGGGTGCATCTCCAGCTCGGCGATGCGCATCAGGTACCGCGGCCCGGCGAAGGCTTCCTTGTTCTCCTCGTGGTCACGCACCACGTGGCAGGTGTTCTGGCACAGGAAGCACTCGATGCACTTGCGGAACTCCTGCGACCGCTCGACGTCCACCTGCTGCATCCGGTACTCGCCCGGCTTCAGGTCCGCGGGCGGGGTGAACGACGGGATCTCGCGCGCCTTCGTGTAGTTGAACGACACGTCGGTGACGAGGTCGCGGATCACCGGGAACGTCCGCATCGGCGTCACCGTGATCACCTCTTCCTCGGTGAACGTCGACATCCGCGTCATGCACAGCAGGCGCGGCTTGCCGTTGATCTCCGCCGAGCACGAGCCGCACTTGCCCGCCTTGCAGTTCCAGCGCACCGCGAGGTCCGACGCCTGGGTGGCCTGCAGCCGGTGGATGATGTCGAGGACCACCTCGCCCTCGTTCACCTCCACGGTGAAGTCCTGCAGCTCGCCGCCGGTGTCGTCGCCACGCCACACGCGGAAACTCGCCTTGTAGCTCATGCGCCCACCTCGCTGGCGCTCGGTGCCGCCTGAGCCGGAAGCGCTGTGTTGAATGATTCGCTCGCAAGCTCGCTCATGCTTTGCTCCCGGGGTGCGCCTCGAGTTCGTCGTCGGTGTAGTACTTCCCGAGTTCGCCGAACTCGAACAGCTCCAGCAGGTCCTGCCGCAGCGGCACCTGCTCCTTCACCACGACGTCGATGTCCGGGACGACCGGGTTGTCGCCCTCGGCCGCCGAGCACACCAGCAGCTTGTGGCGCCACTCGGCGTCCATGCCGGGGTAGTCGTCGCGCGTGTGCCCGCCACGGCTCTCGGTCCGCGTCAGCGCCGCCTTCGCGACGCACTCGCTGACCATCAGCATGTTGCGCAGGTCGATCGCGAGGTGCCAGCCGGGGTTGAACTGCCGGTGGCCTTCCACCGTGACGCGCAGGATCCGCTGCCGCAGCTCGGCGAGCTTCACCAGCGCCTGCTCGATCTCGCCCGCCTTGCGGATGATGCCGACCAGGTCGTTCATCGACTGCTGCAGCTCGGTGTGCAGGGTGTACGGGTTCTCCGCCGAGGCACCGGACGGCGGGTCGAACGGCGCGAGCGCCATCTTCGCCGCAGCGTCCACATCGGACTCCGAGACGGCGGGCCTGCCGTCGAGGCCGAGCACGTACTCGGCGGCACCGAGTCCTGCGCGGCGGCCGAACACCAGCAGGTCCGACAGCGAATTGCCGCCGAGCCGGTTCGAGCCGTGCATGCCGCCCGAGCACTCGCCGGCCGCGAACAGGCCGGGCACGCTCGCCGCGGCCGTGTCCGGGTCGACCTCGATGCCGCCCATGACGTAGTGGCAGGTCGGGCCCACCTCCATCGGCTCCGCGGTGATGTCGACGTCCGCCAGCTCCTTGAACTGGTGGTACATCGACGGCAGCCGCTTCTTGATCTCCTCGGCCGGCAGCCGGCTGGCGATGTCGAGGAAGACGCCGCCGTGCGGGGAGCCGCGGCCCTCCTTGACCTCGGAGTTGATCGCGCGGGCCACCTCGTCGCGGGGCAGCAGGTCGGGTGTGCGCCGGTTGTTGTCCGCGTCGGCGTACCAGCGGTCGGCTTCTTCTTCGCTTTCGGCGTACTGGCCCTTGAACACGTCGGGCACGTACTCGAACATGAACCGCTTGCCGTCGGAGTTCTTGAGCACGCCGCCGTCACCGCGCACGCCCTCGGTGACGAGGATGCCCTTGACGCTCGGCGGCCAGACCATCCCGGTCGGGTGGAACTGGACGAACTCCATGTTGATCAGCTTCGCGCCCGCCCGCAGGGCCAGCGCGTGGCCGTCACCGGTGTACTCCCACGAGTTCGACGTCACCTTGAACGACTTGCCGATGCCGCCGGTGGCCAGCACGACCGCGGGCGCCTCGAAGAGGATGAACCGCCCGCTCTCGCGCCAGTAGCCGAACGCGCCGGCGATCTTCCCGTCGGTGGTGAGCAGCTCGGTGACCGTGCACTCGGCGAAGACCTTGATCTTCGCTTCGTAGTCCCCGGTCTCGGCGAAGTCCTCCTGCTGCAGCGAGACGATCTTCTGCTGCATCGTGCGGATGAGCTCGAGCCCGGTGCGGTCACCGACGTGCGCCAGCCGCGGGTAGGTGTGCCCGCCGAAGTTGCGCTGGCTGATCCGGCCGTCGGCGGTGCGGTCGAAGAGCGCGCCGTACGTCTCGAGTTCCCAGACGCGATCCGGCGCCTCCTTGGCGTGCAGCTCGGCCATCCGCCAGTTGTTGAGGAACTTCCCGCCGCGCATGGTGTCGCGGAAGTGGACCTGCCAGTTGTCGTTCGAGTTCGCGTTGCCCATCGAGGCCGCGCAGCCGCCCTCGGCCATCACCGTGTGCGCCTTGCCGAACAGGGACTTGCACACGACCGCGACGCGGAAGCCGCGTTCGCGGGCTTCGATCACGGCGCGCAGACCGGCGCCACCGGCACCGATCACCACCACGTCGTAGCTGTGCCGTTCGACCTCGGTCATAAAAGGATTCCACCTCGGAGCTGGGGACGTCAGTTGTCGGGAGCACTGTCGGGAGCGGGAAGAGTCAGTTCACGAACCTCAGGTCCGCGATCGCGCCACTGGCCACGAGCATGACGTAGAAGTCGGTCAGCACCAACGTGCCGAGCGTCGTCCAGGCCAGCGTCATGTGGCGGGTGTTGAGCTTCGTGACCTGCGTCCAGATCCAGTAGCGCACCGGGTGCTTGGAGAAGTGCTTCAGCCGGCCGCCGGTCACGTGCCGGCACGAGTGGCAGGACAGCGTGTAGGCCCAGAGCAGGATCACGTTGGCGAGCAGGATGACGTTGCCAAGCCCGAAGCCGAACCCGCCGGTCTTCCCGTGGAACGCCGTGATCGCGTCGTAGGTGTTGACCAGCGAGACGATCAGCGCCACGTAGAAGAAGTAGCGGTGGACGTTCTGGATGATCAGCGGCAGCCGCGTCTCGCCGGTGTACTTGGCGTGCGGTTCCGCGACGGCGCAGGCGGGCGGGGAGAACCAGACCGACCGGTAGTACGCCTTGCGGTAGTAGTAGCAGGTCAGGCGGAACCCGAGCAGGAACGGCAGCACCACGAAGCCGAGCGGGATGAACCCGGGCAGGTCGCCGAACCAGTGGCCGAAGTGGCTCGAGCCTTCGACGCAGGAGGTGGACAGGCAGGGCGAGTAGAACGGCGTCAGGTAGTGGTAGTCGGGCACCCAGTACGCGGTGCGCACGAACGACCGGACCGTCGCGTAGATGATGAACGCCGACAGTCCGAGCACGGTCAGCAGCGGCTGGAGCCACCACCGGTCCGTGCGGAGGGTGCGCTCGGCGATCCTGGCCCGCTTCGGGGCCCGGACGCCGGTGCCGACGCCGTTGTCAGCGGGAGCGCTCACCGCTGGTCGCGCTTGTAGCCGCCGACGCCTTCGTCATCGGCGCCGTGCCAGAGCGCCGGATCGTAGGGGGTGTCGGGGACGGGAACGCGCTCCGCGGCCTTCGCCTGGGCGGGCACCGCAAGGGGCACGCCGTCGAGGTCCGCGGTGTCGATGTCGAGGCGCTCGACGTCGTTGGCGAGCCGGCGCACGGCCGAAGCGTCGCCGTAGCGAGAGCGCAGTGCGCCGACGCACTGCCGGAGCTGGCCGATGGTTCGCCGCAGCTCGGCGATTTCGGAGGTGGACATCATGCCTCCCGGGTCGGTGGGGCCGGCGGGGCCGGATGGCGATCAACTCGCCAGTACCGACTCTGCCGCGCGTGGTGCAGTGTGACAAGTAGCACATTACGCAGGGAGAAGTGTGGCGGGGCTCACGGGGGACGATCTTCTGAATCGATTTTGATTCGCAGTTCGCGGCAGGTAGTGTGGCCAGGGTCACGACCCAGAGGCGCCAGTGCTGCCGTCCCGCGGACCACCTCGAACCAGTGATCCGGAGCCGGACATGAGCCCTGTCCCCACCCCCTCGTTGCACCCGGTCGTCGCCGAAGTCACCGCCCGCATCGCCGCGCGCAGTGCCGCGACCCGCTCGGCCTACCTCGACCGCACCGCCGCCGCGTACGCCGAAGGCCCGGTCCGCCGCGGCCTCGCGTGCAGCAACCTCGCCCACGGCTTCGCCGCGATGGACGGCGTCGACAAAGAAGCGCTGCGGGCCGCGCGTGCCCCCGGCGTCGCGATCGTGTCCTCCTACAACGACATGCTTTCGGCGCACCAGCCGTTGCAGGAGTACCCGGCGTGGCTGAAGAAGTCGGTGCGCTCCGCCGGGGGTGTCGCCCAGTTCGCCGGCGGCGTCCCGGCCATGTGCGACGGCATCACGCAGGGCCGCGCGGGCATGGAGCTGTCGCTGTTCAGCCGCGAGGTCATCGCGATGTCGACGGCGATCGCGCTCTCGCACGACATGTTCGACGCCTCGCTGCTGCTGGGGGTGTGCGACAAGATCGTGCCCGGGCTGCTGATCGGCGCCCTTTCGTTCGGCCACCTCCCGGCCATCCTGATTCCCGCCGGCCCGATGAACTCCGGACTGCCCAACAAGGAGAAGGCGCGCATCCGGCAGCTCTACGCCGAAGGCCTCGCGACCCGCGAAGACCTCCTCGACGCCGAAGCCGCGTCGTACCACTCGGCCGGCACCTGCACGTTCTACGGCACGGCCAACTCCAACCAGATGGTCGTCGAGGTGATGGGCCTGCACCTGCCGGGTGCCAGCTTCGTCCAGCCGGGTTCTGCCCTGCGTCGCGCGCTGACCGAAGAGGCCGGGCGGCGGGTCGTCGCCATTTCGCGCGGCGAGGAGTACACACCGGTCGCGCGGATCCTCGACGAGAAGGCGTTCGTCAACGGCGTCATCGCGCTGCTTGCCACGGGCGGGTCGACCAACCACACGATGCACCTGGTCGCGATCGCCGCGGCCGCGGGCATCCAGCTGACCTGGGACGACTTCTCCGACCTCTCGGCGGTCGTGCCGCTGCTGGCGCGGGTCTACCCGAACGGCAGCGCCGACATCAACCACTTCCACGCCGCCGGCGGCATCCAGTTCCTGGTCGGCACGCTGCTCGACGCCGGGCTGCTGCACGAGGACGTGCACACGGTGGCCGGGTTCGGGCTGCACCGCTACCGCGCCGAGCCGATCCTCTCCGACGGCGAGCTGGTCTGGCGGGACGTGCCCACGCGCAGCCTCGACGAGGAGGTGCTGCGCCCGGCGTGGCGCCCGTTCGCCGCGGACGGCGGGCTGCGGATGGTCGAAGGCAACCTCGGCCGCGCGGTGACCAAGGTGTCCGCGGTGGCGCCCGAGCACCGCGTCGTCCAGGCGCCGGCGCGGGTGTTCACCACGCAGGAGGGCTTCACGGCCGCGTTCGAGGCCGGCGAGCTGAATCGCGACGTCGTCGTGGTGATCCGGCAGCAGGGCCCGCGGGCGAATGGCATGCCGGAACTGCACGGCCTGACCCCGGCGCTGGGCGTGCTGATGGACCGCGGGCACGCGGTGGCGCTGCTCACCGACGGCCGGATGTCGGGCGCGTCGGGCAAGATCCCGGCCGCCATCCAGGTGACGCCGGAAGCCGCGGCGGGCGGCCCGATCGCGCGCATCGCGGACGGCGACGTCATCCGGCTCGACGCGTCCTCGGGCTCGCTCGACGTGCTGGTCGGTGACGAAGAACTCGCCCGGCGTGCGCTTGTGGACTCCCCGCCGTCCGAAGCATCCTGGACCGGCACCGGCCGGGAGCTGTTCGCCGCGTTGCGCCGTGCCGTCGGCCCCGCCGACCAGGGCGCATCCGTGTTCGGCGGCCTCGTGCCGGAGCACTTCGGAATGCCCGCTCTCACAACCCAGGAGGTCGGTCAGTGACCACCGGTCAGGACCTGCTCGAGCTGTCCCCCGTGATGCCCGTCGTGGTGATCGACGACGCCGACGACGCGGTCCCCACGGCCCGGGCCCTGCTCGCCGGCGGGATCGGGGTCATCGAGCTGACCCTGCGCACCCCGGCGGCGTTGTCGGCGATCGAGCGCGTCGCCGCCGAGGTACCGGACATCGTCATCGGCGCGGGCACCGTCGTCTCGCCCGACCAGGCGAAGCAGGCGGCCGACGCGGGCGCGAAGTTCCTCGTGACGCCGGGCTGCACGGACGCCGTCGTCGACGCGTGCTTCGAGTCCGGGCTGCCGTTCCTGCCCGGCGCGAGCACGGTGTCCGAGGCGATGCGGCTGGCCGAACGCGGGCTGTCGGCGCTGAAGTTCTTCCCGGCGGAGGCCTCCGGCGGCGTCGCGTACCTGAAGTCGATGGCGGGTCCGCTGCCGTCGCTCAAGTTCTGCCCGACCGGCGGGATCACCGTGGCCTCGGCGCCGTCGTATCTGGCACTGCCGAACGTCGGCTGCATCGGCGGCTCGTGGCTGACGGCCTCGCTCGATCCCGCCACCATCGAGAAACTGGCCGCGGAAGCTGCCGCGCTGTAACGGAAATCACTTCGCGGTATTGCCGCACTCGAACGGCGGAATGCGCATCCGCATTCCGGGAGCACCGTTCCAGCCGGCTGGAACGGTGTTCCGAGCGGGTATGGCACCGATCAGGGAAACCGGCGCCGTCCCGCTGAATGGCGCATCCATCCCCCGGGTGGGTTATTTACCCGCCTGTTATCGTTTCCCTTCGCTATTCCAGCGAGGAGAAACCGTGTCCCTGACCAGCTTGGTCGACCGCGAGCAGGCGAAGATCCATTTTCTGAACCACGCGCGGCATCCCTTTCACGCGATCTATCTCGGCGAAGAGATCCTCGGCGTCGGAGAAGAACGCGTGCGCGCCGAGATCGAACGCTGCGCGCACGCCCGGCTGCAGCGGCTCGTCGTCGCCGGCCGCCTGCTGCAGAGCCACTTCTCGTCCGACTGCACCTTCGGACTCACCGGTGAACGTCGAGTGGCTCGCCGACGGTGAGCACCTCCCCCTCGTGCAGCTGCGCCCCTGTTCGGCCTGACCTTTCCCGGGAGCCACGATCATGCTGGGCCTTCGCCTGCCCGCGAAACCCGCCGTTCAGCGCGCCGTCCGGCTGACCTACGGGTTTCAGTTCTTCTTCGGCCTGCTGCTGTGGGTGCCGATCTTCTACTCGTACCAGAAGCTCGCCGGGCTCTCCGACGGCGAGATCTTCGGCATCCAGAGCAGCTATTACCTCGTGTTCTGCCTGCTCGAGATCCCGACGGGGCTGATCGCCGACCGCTTCGACTACCGCACCTCGCTGGCGGCGGGCGCCGGCGTGCTGGTGGCCGCGAACCTGGTCCCGGTGTTCGTGGGCTCGTACGCGGGTTTCCTCGTGCACTTCGTCCTGATCGCCCTGGCCCGCTCGCTGGTGTCCGGCGCGCAGAGCGCGTACTTGTATGAGTACCTGCACGCTTCCGGCGCCGGGGAGCACTACCTCCGTGTGGAGGGTGTCGGCCGCGCGTACAGCCTGGTCGGCAAGATCGTGTTCTGGCCGGTGATCGGGCTGCTGATGGCCTGGAGCTTCCCCTCTCCGTACTGGCTGACCGCGATCAACGCGGGCATCGCGCTGGTCTTCGCGTGCCGGCTCCCGTCGATCCCCGGCGGCCGCCGCGTGACCGGCAAGACGGCGTCGCTGCTCGCGGGAGCCGGCGGCGCGCTGTCGACGCTGCGCTCGTCCCGGTGGCTGGTGTTGCTCATGGTGCAGGGTGTCGCGATGTTGACGCTGGTGCGGATCTGCCAGGTGAACCTGTTCCAGCCGATCCTGGAGTCGAAGGCGCTCTCGGTGAACTGGTTCGGCGCGGTCCTGGCCGCGATGACGGTCTTCGAGGCCCTGGGCGCGGCCCGCCCCCACCGGCTCCGCCGGGCGATCGGCCCGGTGGGTTCGGTGTTCACGCTGACGATCGTGCTGGCGTTGTGCCTCAGAGTGATCGTGTTCGTCGGCTCCTTCCCGGCGGTGGTGTTGTTGTGCGTCTTCGCGGTGGCGGCGGGGATCGCGTTCCCGATCCAGAAGCAGCTGCTCAACGACTCCATCCCGGATTCCCGGTACCGCGCGACCCTGCTGTCCATGGAGTCCATTGTGGACCGGGCGGGGTGCGCCCTGGTCGCGGTGGTGCTGGGCGCCTACCTGGCGGCCGGGCAGCTGAACGAGTTCCTGGTGCTGACGGCCGTCGTGACGTGCGTCGCGACGGCGCTGCTCGCCGTGCTGCTGCTGGCGGTCCGCAAGCAGCGCTCGGACCGGCGCCGCCCGGTCCGGCAGGAGACGGTGCCGGTCGCCGCCCCGTGACCTCCGGCCCCGGCCACGGCACCGCCGTCACCGGCGGCGTGGCTCCCGGTGGAAGTACACCGTCATGTGCAGGTCGTCTTCGCCCCCGGTGACTTCGCTGCCGAAGACGACGTCCTGCACCTGGACGTCGCCGAGTTCGTCGAGGGTGTCGGCGACCCGGCGCAGCAGAGCTGCCACGTCGCCCTGGCCCGGGCCAGCCGGGTTGCTCCGCGAGAAGTGCTCGACGGTCCAGCTGTCCGCCATCAGTCGATGACGGCGTCGTCGAGCAGGGTGGACTCCGCGCCGTACTCGCGGAGTTCCTCCTTGATCACGGTGTAGGCCAGGCCTTGCGGGTAGCCCTTGCGCGCGAGGAAGCCGAGCAGCCGCCGCAGGGCGGTCTGTTCGTCGACGTTGCCGAGCGAGCCGAGGCGCTTGCGGACCAGTTCCCTGGCCATCTGTTCCTCGGACTCGCGATCGACCTCGCCGGCCGCCTGCGCGGCGACCTCGTCGTCGACGCCCTTACGCCGCAGCTCGGCCATCAGCGCGGTGCGGGACAGGCCCTGGGTGGTGTGGCGGGACTTCACCCACAGCTCGGCGAACTCCGCGTCGTTGACCAGCCCCGCCCGGTCGAGCTTGCCGAGCAGGGTTTCGCTGGTCTCCTCGTCGAACCCCTTGCGGCGCAACGCCTGCCGGAGCTCCTCCTGAGTGCGCGCACGCACGGCTAGCAGATCGAAGCAGATCTCCTTGGCCTTCTTGTACCGCTCCTCCGGAGGCAGCTCGGCCGGAGGCACCTTCGGCGCCCTAGCCACCTGAATCACTCCTCGTTCTTACCGCTCACCATCACCAAGGCCGAATGTCACCAAGGCCGCGCGCTACCACCCAACGCAACCACGGCGGGGGTCCAGGGGGCTTGCCCCCTGGCGGGGGTCCGGGGGTTCGACCCCCGGGAGACACGGCGGAGGGATAGGGGCGAGCGCACTCCGCGAGCACACTTCACCCAATCCCGCAGCACACTTCACCCAATCCCGCAGCAGGCCTCGCCCAATCCCGCGGCCTAGAAGTCGACCGGTGCCGGAACGGCCTCGACGGCTTCCGCGTCGAGCTGCGCACCGATACCGAGCTTCTCCTTGATCCGCTTCTCGATCTCGTTGGCGATGTCCGGGTTGTCGCGCAGGAACTTCCGGGCGTTCTCCTTGCCCTGGCCGAGCTGGTCGCCCTCGTAGGTGTACCAGGCGCCGGACTTGCGCAGGATGGCCTGGTCGACCCCCATGTCGATGAGCGAACCCTCGCGGGAGATGCCGTGGCCGTACAGGATGTCGAATTCGGCCTGCTTGAAGGGCGGGGCCATCTTGTTCTTCACGACCTTGACGCGGGTGCGGTTGCCGACCGCCTCGCCGCCGTCCTTGAGCGTCTCGATGCGGCGGACGTCGAGCCGGACCGACGCGTAGAACTTCAGCGCCTTGCCACCGGTGGTGGTTTCCGGGGAGCCGAACATGACGCCGATCTTCTCGCGCAGCTGGTTGATGAAGATCGCGGTGGTGCCGGAGTTGTTCATCGCACCGGTCATCTTGCGCAGCGCCTGGCTCATCAGCCGGGCCTGGAGACCGACGTGCGAGTCGCCCATCTCGCCTTCGATCTCGGCGCGGGGCACGAGCGCGGCCACGGAGTCGATGACCAGGATGTCGAGCGCGCCGGAGCGGACCAGCATGTCCGCGATCTCCAGGGCCTGCTCACCGGTGTCGGGCTGGGAGACGAGCAGGGCGTCGGTGTCCACGCCGAGCTTCTTGGCGTAGTCCGGGTCCAGCGCGTGCTCCGCGTCGATGAAGGCCGCGATGCCACCGTTGCGCTGGGCGTTCGCCACCGCGTGCAGGGCGACCGTGGTCTTACCGGAGGACTCCGGGCCGTAGACCTCGATGACCCGGCCGCGGGGCAGGCCGCCGATGCCGAGCGCGACGTCGAGGGCGATCGCGCCGGTGGGGATCACGGCGATGGGGGCGCGGCCCTCTTCGCCGAGGCGCATGACCGAGCCCTTGCCGTACTGCTTGTCGATCTGCGCGAGCGCGAGCTCGAGCGCCTTGTCCTTGTCGGGTGCTGCAGGCATGGAAAGTCCACCTCGCTGGTCTGAGCCCCGTCGAGGGCTCTGGTGTGTCGGTTCTTCAGCTGTCCGGTCCGACGCTAGCGGCGGGGACCGACAATTCCAGGCGCGGCGCCCAATCTGTGGATCGCTGGACCCGATGTGGACAACACCTTAGACGAACACCTGTTCGAGGTCGGCAGCGACACACCCTTGCGGTAGGATTTTCGCCCGCCCGGGTCAGGATCGGAGCGTATCCGCCCAGGTCAACGCCTTTCGGCGGGGACGTCGAAGGCGTTGCAGACCTCGCGCCAGACCTCCTTGGCCGGGATTCCCGCGGTCAGCGCCTGGTCGATGGTGCGGCCGCCGAGCCCGCTCAGGACGTGGTCGCTGGCCAGCACCTGGGCCCGCCCGGGGCCGAACTCCTCGGCCATCAGCCGCCGGAAAACCGTGATCCGCATCGGACCCACTTTAACCGGCGGGCGCGAACGGCCCGTTCGCGCCGTCTACCGGCCCGGCTGGACGCTCGCCTCGAAGTAGTCGGCCAGCGTGCCGGGCGTGGTCGCCGTCGCCTGGTCACTCGTGTTCAGCTGGTAGATGAACCCGGCCAGCGGCCGGTCCGACACCGTGAACACGAGCACCGCCGACGTCTTCCCCGCGGCCGACGAGTAGTGCCCCTTGAGGCCGTTGCCGCCCCAGTCGGCCTCGGTGCGGTCGCCGCCCGCCGACGCGAGCAGGCCGTCGGTGTACTGCTTGAGCGCGTCGGCGTTGTCGCCGTGGACGTAGGTCACCTGCGTACCCGCCCGGCCCGGTGCGGAGCAGGTCGAGGCGGCCCCCAGGCTCTGCGCCGGCGCCGCCGGGCCGTTGCCCATGCCCGGCTTGCAGTCCCCGGTGTCCGCGATCTTCCCGGCGAGCTGGCGCAGGCACCCGGTGAAGCCCTTGTCGTCCGCCTGCCCCGGCGTCTTGCACTGGTCCGCGGTGTAGGTCGTCACCGAGGACGACGACGTCAGGAGCACCGTCAACCCCACGGCGAGCGCCACGACGACCGCGGCGGCGATCCCGAGCAGCAGCTTCTTCTTCCCGCCGGACTTCGGCTCGGCCTTGCCGGGCGCGGGCGAGTACGCCGGGAAGTTCGACGGAACCGGTTGCGGGCCGCTGGGCGGGAAGTTCGACGGCGCGTAACCCGGGTACTGCGGCGGAGGCGGCGGCGCGTACTGCGGGCGGCGCGGCGGAGCACCCGCGGCCACCGCCCCTTCGACGTTCTGGGTGCGCACGGACAGCCCGTCGCGGGCTACGTGCTGCGCGCCGAGCGCGACGGCGGTCTCCGGCTGGTCGAGGCTGCCGGGCACGACACCCAGCTTTTCCGCGATCATCGCGCCGACCAGCGGCAGCCGGCTCGACCCGCCGACGAGGTAGATGCCGGCCAGCCGCTCCGGGGTCAGCCCGGACGACCGCAGCGTCCGCGACAGCAGTTCGACGCTGCGCAGCATCGCCGGGCGGACCAGGCCTTCCAGCTCGCCGCGGGTGACGAGGACGTCCTTGAACGGCTCGGGCATCGGCACCTCGGTCTGCGGGTGCCGCGACAACGCCTCCTTGGCCGCCTTGACGTCTTCCTGCAGCGCGCGCCGGGTGCGCCGGTCGGCGGTGGACTCCGGGCGCAGCAGCCGCTGCCAGCGCTGCGGGTCGGAGTGCGAGACCTCGCGTCCGACGTGCACCATCAGCGCCTGGTCGACGTCGAGGCCGCCGAGGTCGGGCAGGCCGTCCTCGGCGAGCACGGTGAACCCGTTCTGCGTGGCGCCGACGACCGCGACGTCGAAGGTGCCCGCGCCGAGGTCGTAGACGGCGAGGGCCTGGCCGGGCGCGAGCGACTTGCCGGGGAACGACGCGAAGTGCGCCGCGGCGGCGACCGGCTCGGGCACCAGCAGGATGTTCGGCCCCATCCCGGCGAGCCGGGCGGCGGCCATCAGCACGTTCCGGCGCGGCTGCCCCCACTGCGCGGGGTGGGTCAGCCGGACCTCGTCGGGCTGCTCGCCGCCGAGCTGGCGGGAGGTCTCCTCGAGGACGCGGCGCAGGATGGCGGCCAGCGCGTCGGTGACCGGGACGACGTCGGTGCCGAGCAGCAGGGTCTGTTCGTCGATGCGGCGCTTGGGGTTCGGCTCGAAGCGGGTCGGGTCCAGCCGGGCGCGGCGCTCGGCGTCGCGGCCGACCATGATCGTGCCCTCTTCGGTGGCGAACACCGCCGAGGGCATGTTGGCCGAGCCGTCCACCTCGACGACCCGGGGCGGCCTCCCGTGCGCCGAAAGCACGGCGACGGTGTTGGACGTCCCGAGGTCCACGGACAGGATCCGCACAGCACTCCCCTTCGCGAAACACGCCCCGACGGCGCCCGCGTGATGCTGCCATGCGTGCGGTCACCGTGCGTGCGGACCCGGGAAAGTCACGGCTCCTTGACGCGGACGCCGATCAAGGTGCACGATAGTTGCACGGTTTGCGCAACTGAGTTGACCGATATAAGCAAGAAGGGGGGTCCGGTGATCGACACTGGTAGAGAACCTGGGTACCCGGCACGCCTCGCCACCACACGCCGCGCAGGTCGTACGGGAGACCATTCCGGCCCGTCGAAGCTCACGGTGGTCAATGCCGACCCGCCGCGGCCCGTTCCGGCTGCGGCGGGCGAACTCCCGGCGGCCGGGCACCGTGTGGTGGGCATGCGAGCACGCCTGGGAGAAGCCTCGCTTGTCACAGCCGCCTGCCCGGAACACCTGAACCACCTCCTGGCCACCGGAAGGAATCACCCGTGAGCGACCTCCCCATCCTCGCCGTCACCCTGGGCGACCCCGTGGGCATCGGCCCGGAGATCACCCTGAAGACCCTCGCCGAGCCCGAGGCCCTGCAGATGGCGCACGGGGTGGCGGTAGGCGACGCGATCGTGCTCGAACGCCTGGTCCGGCACCTGGGCCTGCACCTGGAGATCAACCCGATCGCCACGGTCGCCGACGCGCGCTTCACCACCGGCGTGATCGACGTGCTCAACCTCGGCGTGGTCCGGGAGGACCTGCCGTGGGGCGAGGTGAACGCGACCGCGGGCGCCGCGGCGGTGGGGGCGATCGAGGTCGCCACCCGGCTCGCGCTGGCCGGCGAGGTCGACGCGGTGGTGACCGCGCCGATCAACAAGGAAGCCATCTGGGCGGCGGGCTCGCAGCACCTCGGGCACACCGAAATGCTCGGCGAGCTGACCGGGTCGACCCGGTTCAACACGATGTTCTGGGTCTCCGGGCTGAAGATCTTCTTCGCCACCCGGCACCTCTCCCTGCGCGAAGCGATCGACCAGATCACCCGGGAGAACATCGAACACGCGATCCGGGAGGCGTACACCGCGCTGGAGGTCTTCGGCACGGAGAAGCCGAGACTGGCCGTGGCGGCGTTGAACCCGCACGGCGGGGAGAACGGCAAGTTCGGCAACGAGGAGATCATCGCGATCGCCCCGGCGGTCGCCGCCGCACGGGTGGCCGGGCTCGACGTGGTCGGCCCGATCCCCGCGGATTCCGTGTTCCACCAAGGGATCCAGGGCCGGTTCGACGGGGTGCTCTCGCTCTACCACGACCAGGGGCACATCGCGTCGAAGACCTACGACTTCGACGGCACGGTGTCGGTGACGGTCGGCCTGCCTATCCTGCGCACATCGGTCGACCACGGCACGGCGTTCGACATCGCCGGCACCGGCCGGGCCTCGCACGGCACCATGCGGGCGGCGTTCAAGGCCGCGGCCACCCTGGCGCCGTACGCGCGGAAGCTGCCGGCCATCTACCCACCGAGCCTCCGGTGATCCCCCGCCGGCGCTGGGCGTACGTCATCCCGGTCGCGGTGGTCATGTACATGCTGGCCTACCTCGACCGCACGAACGTCGCGGTGATCCTGCCCTACATCGGCGACGACTTCCCGTTGTCGGCCGGCGCGAAGGGGCTGGCGAGCGGCATCTTCTTCGTCGGCTACCTGGTGCTGCAGATCCCCGCGGCGGTGCTGGCGGCGAAGTGGAGCGCCCGCAAGACCGTGCTGATCCTGATGGTCGCCTGGGCGTTCGCGGCGGTGCTGTGCGGCTTGGTGCAGAACGAGACGCAGCTGTACCTGGCCCGGCTGCTGCTCGGGCTGTTCGAGGGCGGGGTGTGGCCCGCGGTGCTGATCCTGCTGGCGTCCTGGTTCCCGCAGGCGGAACGGGCGCGGGCGAACGCGCTGTGGATGACGTGCCTGCCGATTTCGGCGATCCTCATGTCGCCGCTGTCCGGCTTCATGCTCGACCACATGTCCTGGCGCTGGGTGTTCGTCCTGCAGGGATTGCCACCGCTGGTGTGGGCGGCCGTCTGGTGGTTCGCGGTGGCCGACCGGCCGGCACGGGCCCGGTGGATCTCCGCCGCGGAACGCGAGTACCTCGAAACCACCTTGAAGGCCGAAGAAGACGCTAAGCCGGCGTTCGCCAAGCAGGGCTGTGACAACCGAGGCTTCGCCCCGGGCCGGGGGCTTCGCCACCCGGACCCCCGAAAAGCCGGTTACCGGCAGGCGCTGGCGAACCGCCAGGTGCTGCTGCTGGTCGGCATCTACTTCTTCTGGATCACCGGCTTCTACGGCTTCTCCCTGTGGCTGCCGTCGGTGGTGAAGACGATGACCGGCGGCTCGGCGACCGCCGTCGGCTTCCTGTCGGCCGTGCCGTACGTGCTGGCGCTGGCCGGAATGATCGCGTGCGGACACTGGTCCGACCGCACCGGCAACCGGCGGCTCGCGGTCACGGTGCCCCTGCTCGTCGCGATCGGCGGGCTGCTGCTGGGCAACCTCGGGCACTGGCCGGCGGCCGTGCAGCTGGGGCTGCTCTGCGTCGTGGCGCCCGGCGTCTACATGCCGTACGGGCCGTTCTGGGCCATCCCCAGCCGGGTGCTCGGCATCGAAGTGGTCGCCGTGGCGATGGGCCTGATCAACGCGCTGGGCAACCTCGGCGGGTTCGCCGGTCCCTACCTGGTCGGCTGGCTGACCGACGTCACCGGCACCGCGGCCACCGGGTTCGTCGTCTTGGCCGCGTTCCTCGCCGTGGCCGCCGGGCTGGCGTTCTTCGGGCTGAAACCCGTGACTGTGGAAGGCTCGGCGCATGCCCCAGCCGCGACCAGGCACCCGTGACCGGCGCGCGATGCTCCTGGAGGCCGTCCGCGACGGCTCCGGCGGCATCGCGGAACTGGCCGAAGAGTTCGGCGTCTCCGAGTCGACGATCCGCCGCGATCTCGCGTCGCTCGCCGGCGCCGGGCACGTCGTCCGCACCTACGGCGGCGCGCTCGACACCGAGCGCAGTCCCCTCGAGAAGGACCGGGAGCACGCGGCGGCCAAGGACGCCATCGCCCGGGAAGCCGCCGCGCTCGTCCGGGACGGTGAGGTGGTGCTGCTCGACGCCGGCACGACCACCGGCAGGCTCGCCCGTCACCTCGCCCACCGCGAGGGGCTGACCGTGGTGACCAACGGCGTCACGGCGATCCGCGAGCTCGCGGGCTTCTCCGGGATCGACCTGATCGTCCTCGGCGGCCGGCTGCGGCACCCCGACGAGGCGATCCTCGGCGAGAGCGTGCTGGCGCAGCTGCGGCACATTTCACCCGACCGGGTGTTTCTGGGCGCCGACGGCGTCGTGGCCGGGCGCGGGCTGTGCTGTCCGTCACTGGAACAGTCGGTGGTCAAGCACGCGATGCTCCACGCGGGCGCGGAGGCCTACGTGCTGGCCGACCACTCCAAGCTGGACCAGGCCCCTTTTTCCTACTGGACGCCGCTGGACCGCGAGTACCGGCTGATCACCGACGAGCCGCGGGTGGACGTCGTGTTCCCGCAGTTCGCCCAGAGCGTGATCCTGGCCGGCGGACCCGAAACTGTCGGTGGTGCCGCGCATCATGAATGACGTGGCAGCTGACGTTCTCGACCTCTTCTCCCCCGCGACCCGCGACTGGTTCGCGGGAGCCTTCGCCGCGCCCACCGCGGCGCAGGAAGGGGCCTGGCGGGCCGCGCACGCGGGTGAGCACGCCCTCGTCGTCGCGCCCACCGGGTCCGGCAAGACGCTGTCCGCGTTCCTCTGGGCGCTGGACCGGCTCTCGGTGGAGCCGCCACCGGCGGAAGCGACGAAACGCTGCCGGATCCTCTACGTCTCGCCGCTGAAGGCCCTGGCGGTCGACGTCCAGCGGAACCTGCGGGCCCCGCTCGCCGGCATCTCGCAGGCCAGCCGCCGGCTCGGGCTGCCGGTGCCCGGGATCGAAGTGGGCATGCGCACCGGCGACACCACCGCGGCCGAGCGCCGCGCGTTCGGCAAGACCCCGCCGGACGTGCTGGTGACCACGCCGGAGTCGCTGTTCCTCATCCTCACGTCGTCGGCGCGGGAGTCGCTGCGCGGCGTGGAGACCGTGATCGTCGACGAAGTGCACGCGGTCGCCGGCGGCAAGCGCGGCGCGCACCTCGCGCTCTCGCTGGAGCGGCTGGACGCGCTGCTGCCGAAGCCGGCGCAGCGGATCGGCCTGTCGGCGACGGTCCGCCCGGTCGACGAGGTGAGCGCGTTCCTGGCCGGCGGCCGTCCGGTGCGCGTGGTCCAGCCGAAGCTGGCGAAGACCATCGAGGTCCGTGTCGAGGTCCCGGTGGAGGACATGAGCAACCTCGACGCGCCGCGCAGCGGGCCGGCGCCGAGCCCGCTCGACGCGTTGGAATCACTGGAGTCGCTGACCGAGGCGTTTCCGCCAGGAGAGATCGCGCCGGGTGGTCTGGGCACGCTGGAGGAGATGGCCGGCAACCCCGTGCAGCGGCCGTCGATCTGGCCGGCGGTCGAGGAGCGGGTGCTGAGCCTGATCCGCGCGCACCGCTCGACCATCGTCTTCGCCAACTCGCGCCGGCTCACCGAGCGGCTCACCGCCCGGCTCAACGAGCTGGCCGCCGAGCAGACCGAGCTCACCCCGGCCGACGCGTTCCCGGCGGAAGCCGTCGGGCAGTCCGGCGTGAGCACCGGCGCGGCGCCGGTGATCGCCCGGGCCCACCACGGATCGATGTCGCGGGAGCAGCGCACGCACGTGGAAGAGGCGCTCAAGTCCGGGCAGCTGCCGTGCGTGGTGGCGACGTCGTCACTGGAGCTGGGCATCGACATGGGCGCGGTCGACCTCGTGGTGCAGATCGAGGCACCGCCGACGGTGGCGTCCGGGCTGCAGCGGGTCGGCCGGGCGGGGCACCAGGTCGGCGCGGTGTCGTCCGGGGTGATGTTCCCGAAGTTCCGCGGTGACCTCGTCTCCTGCGCGGTGGTTGCGGAACGGATGGCGAGCGGGGCGATCGAAGCCGTCCGCTACCCGCGCAACCCCCTGGACGTGCTGGCGCAGCACGTCGTCGCCATGGTGGCGCTGGAACCGTGGACGGTGGCGGACCTGGCGTCGCTGGTCCGGCGAGCGGCCCCCTTCGCGGCGCTGCCGGACGACGCCCTGCACGCGGTGCTCGACATGCTCGCGGGCCGCTACCCGAGCGAGGAGTTCGGCGAGCTGCGGGCACGGATCACCTGGGACCGCATCGGCGGCGAGCTGCGCGGGCGGCCCGGCTCGCAGCGCCTGGCCGTTACGTCGGGCGGCACCATCCCCGACCGTGGCCTGTTCACCGTCATGACCCCGGGCGCGGACGACAAACCCGGTTCGCGCGTCGGCGAGTTCGACGAGGAGATGGTGTACGAGTCGCGCGTCGGCGACACCATCCTGCTCGGCACGTCGTCGTGGCGGATCACCGACATCACACACGACCGGGTCATCGTGGTGCCGGCGCCGGGCGAGCCGGCGCGGATGCCGTTCTGGAAGGGCGACGCGCCGGGCCGCCCGCTGGAACTCGGCCGGGCGCTGGGAAAGTTCGTCCGTGAACTGTCCACTTCGGACGACGTGAAGGCGCGCGAGCGGGCCGAGGCGGCCGGGCTGGACGAGCGGGCGTGCGACAACCTCCTCGCCTACCTGGCCGAGCAGAAGGCCGCGACCCGGCACGTCCCGAACGACCGGACGATCCTGCTGGAGCGCTACCGCGACGAGCTCGGCGACTGGCGGATCGTCGTGCACTCGCCGTTCGGCGCGCAGGTGAACGCGCCGTGGGCGCTCGCGATCGCCGCGCGGCTGCGGGAAAACCGCGGGGTGGACGCGCAGGTGGCGCACTCCGACGACGGCATCGTCCTACGGTTGCCGGACGCGCTGGACGCCGACGGCGGCGAGGTGACCATCGGCGCGGACGACGTGCTGCTCGACCCCGAGGAGGTCGAGCAGCTGATCGTCGCCGAGGTCGGCGGCTCGGCCGTGTTCGCGGCGCGGTTCCGGGAGTGCGCGGCGCGGTCGTTGCTGCTGCCCCGCCGGGACCCGCGACGCCGGACTCCGCTGTGGCAGCAACGGCAACGCGCGTCGCAGCTGCTGTCGGTCGCGGCGAAGTACGAGCGGTTCCCGGTCGTACTGGAGGCGATGCGGGAAGTCCTGCAGGACGTCTACGACGTCAGCGGCCTGCGCGAGCTGATGGCCGACGTCCGGTCCCGCAAGGTCCGGCTGGTGGAGGTCGAAACGCCGGCCGCGTCGCCGTTCGCGCGCAGCCTGCTCTTCGGCTACATCGGGATGTTCCTGTACGAGACCGACGCACCGCTGGCCGAGCGGCGGGCGGCGGCGCTGTCGCTGGATTCGGCGCTGCTGGCCGAGCTCCTGGGCACCGAGGCGATCCGGGAGCTGCTGGATCCCGAAGCCGTCGCCGAAGTGGAACGATCGCTGCAGCGGCTCGACCCCGACCGTCACGCGCGCTCGGCCGAGGACGCCGCCGACCTCCTGCGGTTCATCGGCGACCTGACCGTCGAGGAGGCCGCGGAGCGGGGGATCCAGGCCGAGTGGCTCACCGAACTCGAAGCGGCGCGGCGGGCGATCCGCGTGCGGATCGGCGGTTCGGAACGGTTCCTGGCGATCGAGGACGCCGGCCGGGTACGTGACGCGCTGGGCACCGCGCTGCCGGTGGGCGTGCCCGAGGCGTTCACCGAACCGGTGGCGGACCCGCTCGCGGACCTGCTTTCGCGCTACGCCCGGGGCCGGGGCCCGTTCGCCGCGGTGGACGCGGCCGCGCGGTTCGGGCTCGGCACCGCGGTCGTCACCGGGGTGCTCGACCGGATGACCGGGGAAGGCCGCCTGGTGCGCGGCGAGCTGAGCCCGGTCGGGCACCCGGAAACCCACGGCGTCGGGGTCGAGTACTGCGATTCGGCCGTGCTGCGGCGGCTGCGGCGGGCGTCGCTGGCGAAGCTGCGAGCCGAAGTCGAGCCGGTCGAACCGGCGGCGCTGGGCCGGTTCCTGCCCGCGTGGCACGGGTTCGGCGGCCGTGTCCGGGCCGCCCCGACGGCGGACGACGTGCTGTCGGTGGTGGAGCAGCTCGCCGGGGCACCGTTGCCGGCGAGCGCGGTGGAGTCGCTGGTCCTGCCCGGACGGCTGCCGGGCTACTCCCCCGCGCTGCTCGACGAGCTGACGACCGCGGGCGAGGTCACGTGGGCGGGCTGCGGCGCGCTCTCCGGCGGCGACGGCTGGATCGCCCTGGCCCCGACCGATGTGGCCGACCTGCTGCTGCCCGAAGTCGTCGAGGACATCCCGACCGGCCCGCTGCACGACGCCATCGTGTCCACTTTGGAGGGTGGCGCGCTGTTCTTCCGCCAGTTGGTGGACCGCGCGACGGTGCTGGTGGACAAGGCGCCGAACGACGCCGAAGTCGTGGCGGCGCTGTGGGACCTGGTCTGGGCGGGCCTGGTCACGGGCGACACGCTGGGGCCGTTGCGGGCCCAGGTCGCCGGGCACGGCGCCCACAAGCCCCGTCGCCAGGCCCCCCGCGGCCGGTACGCACGGCTGCGGGCGGGGCGGCCACAGATGCCCTCGCGATCCGGACCGCCGACGGTCGCGGGCCGGTGGGCGCTGACCCCGCCCCGCGAAACCGACGCGACCCGCCGGGCGCACGCGCGGACCGAGGCGTTCCTGGAGCGCCACGGCGTCCTGACCCGCGGCGCGCTCGACACCGAGCGCGTCACGGGCGGGTTCTCCGGCATCTACAAGGTTCTCCGGGGCATGGAGGACACGGGCCAGGTGATCCGCGGGTACGTGGTGGAGGGCCTCGGAGCGGCCCAGTTCGCGGCGAAGGGCGCGGTCGACCGCTTGCGCGCCCTCTCAGGCCCGGGCCGCCCGGCACCGGGCCGGCCGGTGGTCTTGGCCGCGGCGGACCCGGCCCAGCCGTACGGGGCAGCGCTCCCCTGGCCGGCGGCAACGGGCGACACGAAGCACCGCCCCGCCCGCAAGGCCGGCGCACTGGCAGTCCTGGTCGACGGGGTCCCGGCCCTGTACGTGGAGAGAGGAGGCCGATCCCTGCTGAGTTTCACGGAGGAGCGCCCGGCGCTGGCAGAGGCAGCCCAGGCACTGTCGGCAGCGGTCCGCGAGGGCTGGCTGGGCCAGTTGTCGGTCCAACGCGCGGACGGCGAGCAAGCACTGACCTCGGAGCTGGCGGAGATCCTGCAGGAGGCCGGCTTCCGAGCCACCCCCTCCGGCCTGCGGCTACGGGCCTGAGGCCGCGGCACGGGAATGCCTTCCCGGCGGGGCGCGGTCCGGCCAAGGGCCGGACGTGTTCATCGGCCGGCTCGGTCGCGGCCTCACGGTCCACGACCACCCGGGCCGCCGGGGCCGCTGGGCCCGCCGGCCGAGGCAAGGGTTGCCGGCCGAGGCAGGGTCGCCAGTTGCGGAGTCGGGTCGCCAGCCGCAGGGGCCGCCAGCCGCGGGGCTCGGCGCAGCCGTGAGCTGGGACCGCCCGCAGCGGGCTCGGTACGCCAGTCGCAAGTCTGGCCTGCCGGCTGCAAGCCCGGTCCGCCGGCTGTGGGGCAGGTCGCCAGCCGGAGGCGCGCGGGTCGCCGGCGCGGGGCAGTTCGCCCGCACCTGCCGTCCTGCCGCCGGAAACGATCCCGCTGCGCGGCAATCCAGCCATGCCGTCCGGCGTCGGCCATCCGCCTACCAGGGCCGATTCGCCGTCGCGCCGCTTCGTCCGTCGCCGGGTGGGCCGGGTCGGTGATTCCGGCGCGATCGTCTTCCTCGCTGGCCTAAGCTGCCAGTCCGACACGCACGAAGGATGTTCTGCTCATGGCGATGCGCGAACTGCGCTATTTCGGGGACCCGATCCTCAAGTCCGTCTGCGACCCGGTCACCGTGTTCGACGAGAAGCTCGAGGCGCTCGTGCGGGACCTGGTCGACTCCGTCAAGCCCGCCGGGCGGGCGGGGCTGGCCGCGCCGCAGATCGGGGTGGGACTTCGCGTCTTCAGCTATGACGTCGCCGGGCTGACCGGGTATGTCGTCAATCCCGAGATCGTCGAGCTTTCCGAGGAAACGCACGAGATCAACGAAGGTTGCCTGTCGGTGCCGGAGCTGTGGTTCCCCACTCGGCGGGCGATGCACGCGAAGGTCCGCGGCGTCGACGTCCACAACGAACCCATCGAGGTCGAAGGCGAAGACGTGCTGGCCCAATGCCTGCAGCACGAAACCGATCACCTCGACGGCGTTCTCTACCTCGACCGGCTCACCGCCGAGCGCAAGAAGTCCGCCCTGCGCGAAGCGCGGGACAAAGACTGGTTCTGGAAGCGCTGAGCTCAGGCCGGCAGGAACATCCTCAGCCGCGCGCCGTCCTCGATGCTGTGTTCCGTGCGCAGGCCGGCTCGGGCCGCCGTGCGGGGAAGGACATCGTCGCCCGCCAGGCAGTCCGCGGACAGCTCCGTGATGCCCTGGGCCTCCGCCAGCACCGCGAGCCGCTTCAGGAGGGCCGTGCCGATTCCCTGGCGCTGCCAGTCGTCCTCCACCAGGAGGGAGATCTCGGCGCCGCCCGAATTCATCGGGATGAGCTGGGCCAGGCCGATCACCTCGCGGCCGAAGACGGCGAGCACGCTCGTGCCGCGCGGCGGCACCAGCAGCCGGTGCAGGCGGCGGCGCGGGACCGTCCGCACTCCCGTGTGGTAGCGCCGGAACAGCGTGGCCATCGAGCAGCGGCGGTGCAGCTCGGCCACCGCGTCGGCGTCGCCGGGGACGCCCTTGCGCAGGACGATCGCCGCGCCGTCCGGGCGGTCGAGGACCACCGGGCCGGCCGCGTTCCGGGCCGCCGCCGCGAGCAGGGTCACCAGCGCTTCGGCGCGGGTCAGCTCCAGTTGCACGAACGGCGCCCACTGACGGCGCGCCACCAGCGCACTGCCGTCGGGCAGCGCGAACACGGCCCGGTGCCCGCTCTCCGTGCGCGCCGGGTTCGCTTCGACGGCGGGGACGAGCGTGACGACGTCCGCGGCCAGGACGTCCTTCAGCACGTCGGCGAGACGGGCCGGGTCGTCGACCGCGCGACGGGCCGCGAGCAGCGTCGACGCCGACGGGTCGACCAGCTCGTGGACGTCGGCGTCGATGATCGCCGTGCACTCGCAGCCCTCGGCGCGGATGGCGTCGACCAGGTGCCGCCGGGGCAGGCCGGTCGCGGGGCGCAGCACGATCTCGTCGAGCACGCCGCCCGGCACCGGCAGCACGGACAGGCCGAGGATGTTGCACTCGAGGTCGGCGAGCCGGATGGCGATGCGGGCCAGGGTGCCCGGGTGGTCGTGCATCCGGATCCGCACCCGCCACGCCGACGGCACCGCCGTCTCCTCGGCGGCGACCGTCCGGACCGGCTGGGGCAACGCTCTGGAAGTCTCCATGCCTCCACGGTCCCCCCAGGTTGTTGCCGCTCCAGGACGCCGGTGTTTCGCGCAGATCAGCGTTCGACGCGGCCCGGCAACGCGGCCGAAACACCCGGCCGGACCGCAGCTCGTCACCGGCGCGACCGGCGGCCGGCCGGCCGAAGTGCGCTCCCCGGCGATCCGGCGCCCCTGCCGGCCGAGAGCCCGAGCTCAGCGCGGGGTCAGCACGCAGAACTCGTTGCCCTCCGGGTCGCTCAGCACCCGCCACGGCAGCGCGGGACCGCCCAGGTCCGCCGGCGCCGCACCGGCCGCGATGACCTCCGTGACCACCGCGGCATGGGCCGCGTCCGCCGGGGGCGCGATGTCCAGGTGCACGCGGTTCTTGACCTGCTTGACGTCGTCGTTGCGCAGGAATTCCAGCCACGGTCCTCGACCGGACGGCCCGCGCAGCCCCACCAGGGTGCCGCCTTCGCGGGCCTGGATCGGCCAGCCGGTGAGCCGGGCCCAGAACCCCGCCAGCAGCTCCGGGTCGTGGGCGTCGACCAGGATCGACGCCACCGCGCCGGTGTCCGCGTAGCGCTCGCGGGGTTCGAGGACGCAGAACTCGTTGCCTTCCGGGTCCGCGAGCACCACCCACGGCACGTCGCCCTGCCCGAGGTCGACCCGGCGGCCGCCCAGCTCCAGGGCGCGTGACACCAGCTCGGCTTGGTGCGCCCGGGTGGTGCTCGCCAGGTCCAGGTGGATGCGGTTCTTGACCTCCTTGGGTTCGAGAACCGGCACGAAAACGAGATCCAGGTCCCAGCCGTCGCTCTCCGGGGCGCGGACGTCGACCTCGCCGTCTTCCTCGACGGCGACGTGCCAGCCGAGCAGCGCGGCCCAGAAGCCCGCCAGGGCCTCCGGGCGCGCCGCGTCGATCACCAGGTTCACCAGGCGCGTGGTCATGCGCGGCAGGCTAACCGCCACCTCCGACAAATTCCGGTTCGGCTTCCCCACCGGCCGGGTCATCGGGTCGCGAGCCGCAGCAGCGCCCAGAGCTGGGCCGCCTGGTCGTGCACGCCGCGCACGGTCACCGAGGTCAGGGACGCGCGGCCCCAGAGCCACAGGTAGATCTGCGCGGGTCCGGCCGTGACGACGTCGTCCGCGGCCTCGGCCTCCTCTGCCGAACAGCGCCAGGCCTCCGTGGTGAGGGGTCCGGCCCGCGCGATCCAGCTGTGCGCGCCGGTCCGCACCCCGACCGAGCCCGCCTTCGTGCCGGTCAGGCCGAGCATCGGCAGCTTCTGCCCGAACCACAGGGTGAGCACCTCGTCGACGCCGTCGATCGCGACGTCGTCGGGCACGCCGTGCGGCTCCGCACCGGCCGCCTGCTCGACGTCCACCCGGTGGACGACCGTCTCGTGCAGCATCCGCCGGCGCCAGAACCCGTAGGTCCGGTCCGCCGGCCACCAGGTGTCGGCGGGTTCCTCCGGGTCGTGGGCGGCGAGCTCGTCGAGCAGTTCGGTCAGGCCCGTTTCCAGGAAGTCCTGCAGGCTCTGCCCCGGTTCGGGGTCGCGTGGCCAGTCGTCGGGGCTGCGGCCGTCGGTCAGCCGGCGCCGGACCAGCCGGTAGAGGCTCCCGACGTGCCGGGCGACCTCGCCGAGCGACCAGCCGGGGCAGGCGGGCACCGGCGCTTCGGTCGGCGCCGCGTGGACCGCTTCGGCCAGCAGCCTGCCTTCGAGTCCCAACGCCGTGAGCAACCGCCCCTGGTCGACCGGGCCGTGCTCACGCGACATGGGCTTCCCCGGTGATCGGCAGGCCGTGCACGAGACGGCGGACGAGCTCCAGGAACGGCGTGGCGGCCCCCACCAGCCCGGTGGCCGACTCGGCGGTGACCTTCCCGGTGATCCCGGCCTGCGCGGCGGCGCGCGTGGCCGAGTTGCTGGCGAAGAAGGCAGACCACTCCCGCAGCTCGGGGGCGACGGAGTCGAGCAGCACCCAGGTGCTGGCGGGCCGGGCCCGCCCCCGGTGCGGCCGCCCCCGGGCGGCGAGCACGGCGGCGGCACCCCGGAGGGCGGCGAGGTAGGCACCGATGAAGCGTTCGGCGGGCCGCGTTTCCTGCGCGGCCTCGGCGAGCCCGCGCCGCGCCTGCGCGAGCAGCCCGGCGGCGGCCGGAGAAGCGGGAGGGCGCAGGGACATGGGCAGCTGGGACTGGTCAGGGTCGGCCCCGGGCGGCCGCAGGGACAGCTCGGGCGGTCCATCGGCGCCGGCCGGGGTCGGGGTGGGGGCCTCGGGAACCGGCAGCTCGGAGTGACCGGAATCCACCGCCGACGCGACGGGCGGCCCGGACTCCGCCGGGGTGACCGGCTCAGGCCGGCCGGGGTCGACGACCGTATCCGCCGGCGGGGCGGCGGAAGACGCCGCTCCCGACCGCCGGGACGGCCCCGAGGCCGGCAGCTCGAGCTGCCCGGACTCCGCGACCATGGGCGGCTCTGGCCGGCGAGAGCCCGCCGGCCGGGCCTGCTCCGGGATCGCCAGCACCGGAAGCGGCAGCTCGGACTGCCCGGAATCCACCGCGGCACCCACCGGCCGAGACTCCCCCGAAGCCGCAGCAACCGAGGACGAAGAGCGCAGCAGCCCGGAATCCGCCCCGGCACCCACCGACCAGGACTCCCCCGAAGCCGCAGCGACCGACGAAGGCCGCAGCGAACCCGGCAGCCCGGAATCCACCTCGGCGCCCGCCGACCGAGACTCCTCTGAAGCCGCAGCGACCGACGAAGGCCGCAGGTCGGCGTCCGCTTCCCCCGAAGCCGAAGGGCACAGGGCGATCGGCAGCTGAGGCTGCCGGGAGTCCACCGCCGAAGCCGCCGATGTGCGCTGCCGGGGCTCGGCCGGCGCCGACAGGCACTGGCGGGATCGGCCGCGCTGGGGTGCGGCCGGGGCCGGCTGCGGGCGCAGCGACATGGGCAGCTCCGGCTGCCCGGGATCCGTGGGGGACACGACCTTGACGGACATGGCGACCCTCCTCCTGCGCGGGTGAACCCGGCGGGTGTCCGAGGCCGGGACGGCTCCGGGCACCTGGTCGGTGCGCACTCACCTCATGTCGAACGCCTGTTCGAACGATTTCCAGAGTAACCCCGCCCGTGGCGTCCGCTCAACCCCAGGGTGGAATCCCGTGGGACACCAGGTCGGCGGCGTGATCTCATAGGTTCATGAGTTCGCTGGAGCACCCCGCCGTCGCCAAGGTGGCGGGCGGGGGGGGGGGGGGGGGGGGGGGGGGGGGGGGGGGCGCGGGCGGGGGGCCGGCGCGGGGCGCCCGCGCGCCCGCCCCCCGCGCCGGCGGCCCCCCCCCCGCCCCCC